>NZ_JBSFUK010000006.1:0-279617 GCF_053591755.1 Streptomyces sp. NPDC002926 | reverse complement strand
TGTCGTCCTGGGCGGCGTCGGCGGGCGGGGGCCTGGCCGCGAGGCGCGGGCCGGAGGGCTGCGGCGCCGCGCTCAGCGAGCCGCTCGCGTGCCGTGTCCAGGGTGCCGAGCCGTCGGTCCGTGAGTGCACGGTGAGGGTGCGGGCGCCGGCTGTGTCGGGCGCGTCGACGACGACGCGGACCGTGACCGTCCCGTCCGCGGGCACGATGAGCGGGGCTTCCAGCGTGAGCTCCTCGACCGTGGTGGCGCCGGTCTCCTCGCCTGCCGCCAGGGCGAGTTCGACGAAGCCGGTGCCGGGGAGCAGGGCGACGCCGTGGACGGCGTGGTCCGGCAGCCAGGGGTGCAGGCCGGAGCCGAGGCGTCCGGTGAGGACGACCTGGTCCGTGCCGGGGACGGGTATGGACGCGGTGAGCAGCGGGTGTGCGATCGCGTCCAGGCCTGCGCCGCTGACGTCGTGTGCCGCGGTGCCGGCGTCGATCCAGAACCGGCGGTGCTGGAACGGGTAGGTGGGCAGCACCAGTTCGGGGTCGTCGGGAGCGCCGTCGAGTACGGCGGCCCAGTCGGGTTCGATGCCGGCGGTGAAAGCGGTGGCGAGGCCGGTCGTCAGCTCGGTGTGTTCGTCGCGGCGGGCGCGCTGGAGCGGGACGAAGACCGGGCCGTCGACGTCGGCGAGTGTCTCGCGGGCCAGCGCGGTCAGGGTGGCGTCGGGGCCGACCTCGACGAAGCGGGTCACGCCGGACTCGTACAGGGCCGTGACGCCGTCGGCGAAGCGGACGGTCCGGCGGGCGTGCTCGACCCAGTGCTGCGGGTCGGTGAGCTCGCCGGGTTCGGCCGGCCGGCCGGTGACGTCGGAGATGACCGGCAGGTCGGGTTCGCGGTAGTCGATGCTCCGGGCGACCTCGGCGAAGTCGGCGAGCATCGGCTCCATCATCGCGGAGTGGAAGGCGTGGGAGACGGGGAGCCGTTTGTGCCGGACGCCGTCCGCCACTGCTCGCTCGGCGGCCTGGAGGAGGGCGGGTTCGGGGCCGGAGACGACGGCGGAGGTCGGCGAGTTGACCGCGGCGACGTCCAGCTGGAGGCCCTTGATCAGCTGCTCGGCGTGTGCTTCGGCGGTGTTCAGCGCGAGCATGCCGCCGCCGGGCAGGGCCTGCATGAGCCGGCCCCGCGCGGCGACCAGCCGGGCGGCCGAGTGCAGGTCGAGGACACCGGCGACGTGGGCCGCGGCCAGGGCGCCGACGGAGTGGCCGAGTACGGCGTCCGGGCGCAGGCCCCAGTGCCGGAGCGCGCCGGCCAGTCCGCTCTGGAGGGCGAACAGCGCGGGCTGTGTCCACTCCGTCCGGTCGAGGTCGCCGCTGTCGCTGTCGCCCCAAATGACGTCTCGCAGGGGCGAGTCGAGGTGCGGGTCGAGGGCGGCGCAGGCCTCGTCGAAGGCCTCCCGGAAGGGTGCGCAGCGCGCGTGCAGACCGCGGCCCATCCCGGCCCACTGGGAGCCCTGGCCGGTGAACAGCCAGCCGACGCGGCCGGTTCGCGCATGGCCGATGACTGCGGCCCGCCCGTCGGCGATCTCGCGCAGCCCGGCGAGCAGCGTGGCCCGGTCGGCGCCGATGACGGCGGCGCGGTGCGGGTGGGCGGTGCGGGCGAGGGCGAGTTTGCGTGCCACCGCGGCCGGGACGACGGTGTCGTCGTCCGCGAGTGCGGCGTGCAGCCGCGTCGCCTGGTCGCTCAGGGCCTGCCCGGTGCGCGCGGACAGCAGCCAGGGGACGGGCGTGGCCGGGGCCTCGGCGGCGGGCGCGGGGGCCGGTTCGCTCCCGGCGGGCGCGGGGGCAGGTTCGGCCGACTCCAGGATGACGTGGGCGTTGGTGCCGCTGACACCGAAGGACGACACGGCGGCCCGGCGCGGGCGCCGCACCTGCGGCCAGGGCCGGGACTCGGCCAGCAGCTCGACCCTGCCCGCGCTCCAGTCGACCTGTGTCGACGGGGCGTCCACGTGCAGGGTGGCGGGCAGGATGCCCGCGCGCATGGCGAGCACCATCTTCATGACGCCGGCGACGCCCGCCGCGGCCTGCGCGTGCCCGATGTTGGACTTGATCGAGCCGAGATACAGCGGCTCGCCGGAGTGGTCCTGGCCGTAGGTGGCGAGCAGGGCCTGGGCCTCGATGGGGTCGCCGAGCCGGGTGCCGGTGCCGTGGCCCTCGACGGCGTCGATGTCGGCGGGGCCGAGCCTGGCGGCGGCCAGTGCCTGCTGGATCACCCGCTGCTGGGACGGGCCGTTGGGGGCGGTGAGCCCGTTGGACGCGCCGTCCTGGTTGACGGCGGAGCCCCGGATGACAGCCAGCACCGGACGGTTGTTCCGGCGGGCGTCCGAGAGCCGTTCGAGGAGCAGCATCCCGGCGCCCTCGCCCCAGCCGGTGCCGTCGGCGGCGTCGGCGAACGACTTGCACCGGCCGTCGGCGGCCAGCCCCCGCTGAAGGCTGAAGTCGGTGAACGTCTCGGGTGTGGCCATCACGGTGACGCCGCCGGCCAGCGCGAGCGTGCACTCGCCGCGGCGCAGCGCCTGCATCGCCCAGTGCAGGGCGACCAATGAAGACGAGCAGGCGGTGTCGACGGAGACGGCGGGGCCCTCCAGGCCCAGGACGTAGGCGACGCGGCCGGAGGCGACGCTGGCCGAGCTGCCGTTGGTCAGGTACGGCGCGAGGTCCTCGGGTATCTCCCGCAGACGGCTGGCCCAGTCGTGGTACATGACGCCGGCGAAGACACCGGTGCGGCTGCCGTGCAGGGTGCTGGGGTCGATGCCGGCGCGCTCGATCGACTCCCAGGCGGTCTCCAGCAGCAACCGTTGCTGCGGGTCCGTGGCCACGGCCTCGCGGGGGCTGATCCCGAAGAAGTCGGCGTCGAAGTCGGCGGCGTCGTGGAGGAAGCCGCCCTCGCGGACGTAGGTCTTGCCGGTGCGGCCGACCTCGGGGTCGTACAGCTCGGCGGTGTCCCAGCCCCGGTTCACCGGGAACGGCGAGATGCCGTCGGCGCCTTGGGCCACGAGGTTCCAGAGTTCCTCGGGGGTGGACACGCCGCCGGGGTAGCGGCAGGCCATGCCGACGATGGCGATCGGGTCGTCGTCGCCGCCGAGCAGGCCGGATGTCGGCGCCTGGGCGGCGGCGTCGGCCGCGGCGGCCGGTGCCAGCACGGCCAGGACATGGTCGGCCAGCGCCGCCGGTGTCGGGTAGTCGAAGATCAGCGAGGACGGCAGGCGGAGGCCCGTCGCGGTGTTGAGGGCGTTGCGCAGTTCGATGGCGCCGAGTGAGTCGAAGCCGACCTCGCTGAACGGGCGACGGGGGTCGATCTCGCTGCTCTGCTCGTGTCCCAGTACGGCGGCGGCGTGCCGTGTCACCACGTCGAGTACGTGCGACTGCCGGTCCCGCTCGGCGAGGGCGGCGAGGCGGCGCGCGAGTTCGCCGCCCGCGGCGCCGGTGCCCGCCGCGGCGGCGCGCCGCTGCCGGGGGACGAGGGTGCCGAGCACGGACGGCAGCGGGCCGGTGCGTGTCCGCAGGGCGGGGAGGTCGAGCTGGATCGGCAGCATCGTCGCGGTGTCGCGGGTGAGTGCGTCGTCGAACAGGGCCAGGCTCTGTTCGGCGGTGAGCGCGGTCACGCCGGAGCGCTGCGAGCGGCGCAGGGTGACCTCGTCGAGGCGGCCGCCCATGCCCTCTTCGCCGGCCCACAGCGCCCAGGCCAGCGAGGTGGCGGGCAGGCCGAGGGCACGGCGGTGCTCGGCGAGCTGGTCGAGGAAGGCGTTGGCGGCGGCGTAGTTGGACTGGCCGGCGGCGTCCATGGTGGCGGCGGCGGAGGAGAACAGCACAAAGGCGCTCAGGCCGATGTCACGGGTGAGTTCGTGCAGGTGCCAGGCGCCGTCGACCTTGGCGGCGAAGACGGTGTCGACGTCGGCCGCGGTGAGGGTGGTGACCGCGCCGTCGGCCACGACGCCCGCCGTGTGCACGACGCCGGTCAGGGGGTGGTCGGGGTCGATGCCGTCGAGCAGCCGGGCCACGGCGTCGCGGTCGCCGACGTCGCACGCCTCGACGCGCACCGTCGCCCCGGCCGCCCGCAGTTCGTCGGCGAACTCGGCCGCGCCCGGGGCGCGGTCGCCGGAGCGGCTGGTCAGCAGCAGGGAGCCGACGCCGTGCCGGGTGACCAGGTGGCGGGCGACCCGGCGGCCCAGTCCTCCGGTGCCGCCGGTGATCAGGACGGTCCCCTCCGACCAGGGCCGGGGACCGTCGGCGGGTGCGGGCATGCGCACCAGCCGGGGCGCGCTCGGCTCGCCGTCGCGGAGGGCGATCTGCTCCTCGGAGCGGTCGGGGCCGGTGGCCGCGGCCAGCGCGCCGAGCACCGACTCGGGGGTGGATCCCGGTTCGATGTCGAGGAGGAGGAACTTTCCCGGGTGTTCGGCCTGGGCCGCGCGGACCATGCCCCAGACCGGTGCGGCGGCCAGTCCGCCGACAGCGGCGGCCCCGGCCGCGGTGGCGTTCTCGGTGACGAGGACGAGGCGGGCAGTGCCCAGGTCGGCGGCGAGCGCGTCCTGGAGCAGGGCGAGTACGCGGGTGGTGGCGGCGCGGGCCGCCGCCGGGGTGGCGTCCGTTCCGGCGGGGACGAAGGCGAGGATGGCGTCGGGGACATCGGCGCCCGCGGCGAGGGCCTCGCGCAGCGCGGCGAGGTCCGCGTAGCGGTCGCCCGGGAGCGGCAGTGCCGGGGTGCCCAGCAGGGCTGTCCGCGGTGTGCCCGTCCCGGGGCGTACCTGCTCCCAGCGCACCCGGTACAGCGGCCGGGTGGGGCGCGCCGTCCCGAGGGGGCGCTCGACGACGGTCTCGACGGTGACGGCGGGGCTGCCGGTGCCGTCGGTCATGTCGGCGTGCAGGCCCGCCGCGCTGCGCGTCAGGCGGACGCGGAGCGAGGAGGTGCCGGGGGTGTGCACGGTGATGCCGTCGAGCGAGAAGGGGATGCGGGTACCGCCGTCGTCGGGGCCGGGCAGGAAGTCGGCGGCGTGGAAGGCGGAGTCCAGCAGGGCCGGGTGGATGAGGAACTCGTCGGCGCCTGCGCGTGCGGACTCGTCCAGCGCCACTTCGGCCAGGACCTGGTCGTCCAGCCGCCAGGCCGCGCGCAGGTTGCGGAAGGCCGGGCCGAAGCCGTAGCCGTCCTCGGCGCGGTCCGGGTAGAAGGCGCCGAGGTCGATCGGTTCGGCGCCGACGGGCGGCCAGGCCTCGGGGGCTCCGGTCGCGGCGTGCGCCGCGGGCCGCTCGGCGGCCACCGTGGCGCGGGCGTGCCGCACCCAGGTCTCCGAGGCGGCGTCGAAGCAGGACACCTGCACGTCCCGCCGCCCGTCCGGCCCGGGCGGGCCGACCCGGACCTGCACCGGGACGTCCGCGTCGTCGGGCAGCACCAGCGGTGCCTGGACGAGCAGTTCGTCGGCGCGGGGACAGTTCGCCGCCGCGCCGGCCCGCAGTACCATCTCCAGCCAGCCGGTGCTGGGCATGATCCGGTCCCCGGCGATGACGTGGTCGGCGAGCCAGCGCTGTGTCCGCACGGACAGCAGCCCGGTCAGCAGGGTGCCTTCGTCGTCGGCCAGGACGACCTGGGCCGAGAGCAACGGGTGCTTCAGCGGGGTGAGTCCCGCGCCGCTGACGTCGGGCGCGGTGCGTGCGGTGAGCCAGTAGCGGCGGCGCTGGAAGGCATAGGTGGGCAGGGGCACGGCCCGCAAGCCCGGGAACAGCCCGTCGCCGCTGACGGCCGCGCCGCGGACCCAGGCTTCGGCGACCGCGCCGAGCAGCTCGGTCTCCTCGTCGCGTCCGGCGCGCATGGCGGCCAGCGCGGCGACGCCGGCGGTGTCCGGCAGGCAGCCGGGAGTCAGGGCGGTGAGGACGGCGTCGGGGCCGACCTCCAGGTAGGTGGTCACTCCGGCGTCATCGAGGTGGCGTACGGCGTCGGCGAAGCGCACCGTACGCCGGACGTGCTCCACCCAGTAGTCTGCATCCGGCGCGACCGGCTCACCGGTCATCGTGGAGACGATCGGGATCTCGGGCTCTGCGTAGGTCATCGCCTCGGCGACGCGCCGGAAGTCGTCGAGCATCGGCTCCATCAGCGGCGAGTGGAAGGCGTGCGACACCCGCAGCCGCCGGGTGCGGCGTCCTCGCTCGGCGAAGTGCCGCTCGATGCGGGCCACTTCGTCCGCGGCGCCGGAGACGACCGTCGATGACGGGCCGTTGACGGCGCCGACGGAGACGGTGTCCCCGAGCAGCGGCAGCACCTCGTCCTCGGTCGCGGCGACGGCGGCCATCGCACCGCCCGCAGGGAGCTCCTGCATCAGCCGGCCGCGGGCGGCGACCAGCATGGCGGCGTCGGGGAGGGAGAGCACGCCGGCCACGTGCGCGGCGGCCAGTTCGCCGACCGAGTGCCCGGCGAGGAAGTCCGGGCGGACGCCCCACGACTCGAGCAGCCGGTAGAGGCTCACCTCCAGCGCGAACAGCGCGGGCTGCGCGTACTCGGTGGTGTCGAGCAGCCGTGCCGCGTCCGAGCCCTCGTCGGCGAAGACGATGTCGGCGATCGGCTGCTCAAGCAGCAGGTCGAGGTGGTCGGCGACGACATCGAAGTGGTGGGCGAACAGCGGGTACCGCCGGTGGAGCTGCCGGCCCATGCCCAGGCGCTGCGACGCCTGGCCGGTGAACAGCACCGCGAGGCCGCCCTCGGCGATCCGCCCCGTGGGCGCGTCCCCCGCCGCGAGTGCGGCGAGGCGCGACCGGGCCTGGTCCGGGTCGTCCGCGAGGATCACGGCGCGGTGCTCGAGCGCGGCGCGGGTGGTGGCGAGGGAGAAGCCCACGTCGGCGAGGTCCGGGTCCCCGGCCGGCCGCTCCGCCAGCCACGCGGACAGCCGGGCCGCTTGGCCGCGCAGGGCCGTCACGCTCTTCGCGCTCAGCAGCAGCGGCGTCGGCCCGGAGGCCTGCTGGTGCGGCGACGGCGCCGGGACGGCGGGCGGCTCCTCCAGGATGACGTGCGCGTTGGTTCCGCTGGCGCCGAAGGAGGAGACGCCGGCCCTGCGCGGCCGGTCGTCGTGCTGCTCCCAGGGCCGGGGCTGCACCAGCAACTGCACCGTTCCGGCCGACCAGTTCACGTGTGGTGTGGGGTTCTGCGCGTGCAAGGTGGCGGGCAGCACGCCGTGCCGCATGGCCATCGCCATCTTGACGACGCCGGCGACGCCCGCGGCCGCGCCGGTGTGACCGATGTTCGACTTGACCGACCCGAGCCACAGCGGCGCCTCGGCGCTGTGGTCGCGGCCGTAGGTCTCGAGAATCGCGCGGGCTTCGATGGGGTCGCCGAGCCTGGTGCCGGTGCCGTGCGCCTCGACGGCGTCCACCTGGGCTCCGGTGAGCCCGGCGTCGGCCAGGGCCTGCCGGACAACCTTGTTCTGGGCCAGCCCGCTGGGTGCGGTGATGCCGTTGCTGGCGCCGTCCTGGTTGATGGCGGAGCCGCGCACCACGGCGACGACGGGGTGACCCGCCCTCAGCGCGTCGTCGAGTCGCTCCAGCACGAGCATGCCGGAGCCCTCGGCGAAGGCGGTGCCGTCGGCCTCGGCGGCGAAGGCCTTGCATTTGCCGTCGGCGGCCAGGCCGCGCTGGCGGCTGAAAGTGGTGAACGTCCCGGGGCTGGAGATGACGGCGACGCCGCCGGCCAGGGCCAGGCCGCACTCGCCTCGGCGCAGCGACTGGACGGCGAGGTGCAGCGCCGTCAGTGAGCCGGAGCAGGCGGTGTCGACGGTGAGGGTCGGCCCCTCCAGGCCGAGGGTGTAGGCGATCCGGCCGGAGACGACGCTGGGCAGATTGCCGAGCAGCAGGTGGGCGTCCAGGCCGTCGGGCGCCTCGTGGGTGCGCGGGCCGTACTCGTGCGGTTCTACGCCGACGAAGACGCCCGAGCGGCTGCCGCGCAGGGTGGTCGGGTCGATCCCGGCGCGCTCCAGCGCCTCCCAGGCGGTCTCCAGGACCAGCCGCTGCTGCGGGTCCATGGCCAGGGCTTCCTTCGGGCCGATGCCGAAGAACTCCGCGTCGAAGTCGCCCGCGTCGGGCAGGAAGCCACCGTGCCGGACGTAGCTGGTGCGGGGTGCGTCGGGGTCGGGGTCGAAGAGCGCCTGCAGGTCCCAGCCGCGGTCCTCGGGGAACTCGCCCACGACGTGTTCGCCGCCGGCCACCACCCGCCACAGGTCCTCGGGCGAGCCGATTCCGGGGTAGCGGCAGCCGATGCCCACGATCGCGATCGGCTCGTCGTCGCGGGCCGTGTGCGGCACCGGCTCCGGGGCCTCGTCCGGTGTGCCGAGGAGCCGCGCCCTGAGATAGCGCACCAGCAGGGCGGGCGTCGGGTACTCGAAGCCGACGGTGACGGGCAGTTCGAGTCCTGTCTCCGCGACCAGCCGCGCGTGCAGCTCGACAAGGCCCAGCGAGTCGAGCGCGAGGTCGCGGAAGGGCCTGTCCAGATCGATGTCACTGTCGGCCTCCGGGTCCGTCCGGAGCCGGAGGCCGTGCAGCTGCTCGCGGAGCAGCCGGGTCAGCGAGCGGGTGAGCTCCGCGCCCGTCGGCGGGGCCGGCTGCGGGGTGGCGGCGCCGTGCTCCGCGTCGGTACCGGCGCCGTCTGCGGGGGTCACTGGACAATCACCTGAACACCTCGGGTTTCTGCGGAAAGACAGGTGCGTCTTGCGCCTCGACGGTAGCTTTCGGCCGGTATCCGCCCCACCCCTGCGAATAGGGCGACTCCCCCTATGCCCTGCCGGGATCAAGGGGATCCGGGGGTCGGTTGCTTCAGGAACCGGAGGTCGGCGCGCGGCACCGCGCACCGCCCCGTGGCCGGGGCCGGGGAATCCGGCGTGAATGACGTACGAATTCAGCGGGGAATACCGGCCAGCAAAGCGCGGCGGTCGGCCTTGCCATTGCCGGTGAGCGGAATTTCGTCTACGAAGTGGATGCTCTGCGGGAGCATGTACGAGGGAAGCGAGTCGGCGCAGTAGGAGCGCAGTCCGGCCGCTGTCGCGCTTTCCCCGGCGGCGCCGTCCTTGCGGACCAGGAAGGCGCTCAGCACCGGTTCGGCACCGGCCTGCTCGTCGAGGGTGACCACGGCCGAGGCGACGCCTTCGTGCTGCTGCAGCCGGCGTTCGATCTCGCCCAGCTCGACCCGGTTGCCGCGCACCTGGACCTGGGAGTCGACGCGCCCGCAGAAGTAGAGCTCGCCCTCGGGGCCGCGGTAGGCCAGGTCTCCGGTCCGGAGGACGAGCTGGCCGGAGGCGGGGGCGAAGGGGTCGGGGACGAGCGCTGCGGCCGTTGCCACCGGGTCGTTCCAGTAGCCGCTGAACAGCGCCGGGCTGCGCAGATAAATCTGGCCGGTCACCCCGGGCTCGGTCACCGGCAGGCCGGCGTCGTCTATCAGGGTCATCTCCGCGCCGGGGTGTGCCCGGCCGATGGACAGCCGGTCCAGCGTCCCGGGGACGGGGTTGGGCACCGCGGTGAGGGACGCCGCCATCGACTCGGTCGCGCCGTAACCGTTGACGACCTGTACCTGCGGCAGCAGTTCGGACAGCCGGCGCAGCTCCGGCAGGGGGAAGTCCTCGCCCGAGAAGACGATTCGGCGCAGCGAGCGCATCCGGGCCAGGTCGGCAGCGGCGGTACGCAGGACGGGCCGCCAGATGGAGGGGACTCCGTGCACCTGGCTGACCTCGGCCTCGGCCAGGAACTCCAGGAAGCGGCGGGGCCAGCCGAGTTCCTCCCGCGGCACCGGGACGATGGTCGCTCCGCAGCCCAGCGCCATTCCCGTGTCGACGAGCGAGAAGTCGAACTGCAGCGGTGAGGTGGTCGCGACCCGGTCGCCGGGGGCGACGAAGCCGAGCCGTCGTACGCCGCGCAGGAAGGCGAGCACTCCCCGGTGCGTCATCACCACGCCCTTGGGGCGGCCGGTGGTCCCGGAGGTGAAGATGATGTAGACGGGGTCGGTGGGTACGACGCCGGCGCGTACGCGCGGTCCGGTCCGCGGTGCCCGCTCGACGATCAGTCCGGCGTCCCCGAAGCGGCCGGTGCCGACGGTGGCGGGCAGTCCATCACGCAGGCCCTCGCCGTACTGCAGGAACAGCGCGGGCCGCGCGCTGTCGACGATCAGCGCGAGCCGCTCGCCGGGCATGTCCGGAGACACGGGGATGAACGGCAGGCCGAGTGTCGCGCAGGCCAGCAGCACGGCGACGGCCGCCGAGCAGTGGTTGGACTGCACGACCACCCGGTCGCCGACGTCGAGGCCCAGCTCGTCCAGGGCGCCGACGCAGTCGTCCACCAGGCGTTCGAGCTCGGCATAGCTCCAGGTGCGCAGGCCGCCGTCTGCTGCGCGTTCGACGAGCGCCGGGGCGTGCGGCGTGGTGGCGGCGGCGGCGAGCAGGTAGCCGCGCAGGTTGTCGTTCTCGTCGGTCGCGCAGGCGAAGCGGGGCGATTGCGGAGGCTGCGGCGTCACGGGTTCTCCTGTCGGCGAGTGGGCATGCCGGTGTCCCGCGCTGAATTCCGCGGCACCGTTCCACGCGCTTGAAGCTAATCAATCCGAGGCGTCGCCACAGGTGCTTTTCGGCCTCTTGCAAGCGGTTACCCGGGCTTAGGGGACGCTAGGGGTTCTGCGCTCGAACGGGTGACAGGAAACTCGGCAGGACCACACGTGAGCGGCTGGTCGAGCCGTGAGCATGGAGCGAATCGGCCGCCTGGAGGAGATATGGATAACGGCGACGCGAGCACCACCGCGATTGTGTTTCCCGGGATCAGTGACATGGCATATGCCGATCTCGCGAAATTCCTGATGCTGAACAAATCAGCCAGGGCACTCGTCGGTGAAGCGAGTGAAATTCTCGGCTACCACCTGCTGGACCGGTACAAGGCCGACGACGGGCGTTTCACCGAAAGTTCCCGGGTGTCCTTTCTGGTGGGCTGCCTGGCGCTGGCCCGTGACGCCGAGCAGCGGTCGGGGCTGCGGCCGGACGTCGTCGTCGGGCCGAGCTTCGGCGGCATGCCTGCGGCCGTGTACGCCGGGGCGGTGGGCTTCGCCGACGCGGTGCGGATGACGGCGGGGTGGGGCGCCTGCGTCGAGCGGTACTTCGCCGGGCAGTACGCCGACACCGTCTCGCAGTCCTGCGCCCGGATCCCCGAGGCGGAAGTGGAAGGGGTGCTCGCGCAGCTCAGGGAAGACGGCGAGTGGCACGACGTCGCCTGCTACGTCGACACGGACTTCGTCATCGTCTCGGTGCGCGACGAGCGGCTTCCCTGGCTGGTGGAGCAGTTGCGTGCGCGCGGCGGCCTGCCGCTGGCCACCATGCGCCCGCCCATGCACTCGCCGTCCTTCGGCGCACTCCGCGAGGAGGTGGCCGACGAGGTGTTCGCGCGCCTGGTCTTCACCGACCCCGTACTGCCGATGGTCGACGATCATGACGGCACCGCGGTGGAAACGGCGGAGCAGGTACGGGAGATGGTGCTCGACGGCATCGTGGCGCCGGTCCGCTGGCCGAGCGTGGTGGCGGCACTGCGGGCCCGGGGCGTGACCGAGCTGGTGGTCGCCGGCCAGGACAGCCTCTGGGGGCGCGTCCGGTGCAGCACCGACAACTTCGCGGTGACGACGCTGACGCCCCGGCGCGCTCTGGTGCCGCCGGCCCGCCGACTGCCGGCAGCCACAAGGTGACCGCGATGCGGGCGATCGTGAGCACACTCGCGCCGCGCTCATGCCGGCGCCCGCACCTCGGCAAGGGTCTGCCAGAGCAGCGCCGGCGTGGCGAAGCGCTCCATGCTCATGGCGTCGTTGCTGAAGCGCACGCCGTAGGCGGACTCGAGCGCTGCCAGCAGCTCGACGGTCGCCATGGAGTCGAGCCCCAGATCCTTCAGGGGCAGGTCTTCGGTGAGCGGCTCGTCCGGCCCGATGAACGGGGTGTGCCGGCGAAGCAACTGCTCGAACTCGGAATCCCACACGGTCGGGCCCTTCCTGCTCGGCGAACTCGGCGTCAACCTAAGGGCGCCCCGCGATCGGCAACAACCCCTAACCCTGGCAGGAGTCCACGATGATCGAGCCGGTTCCGGACGCCGGGGTGCATCACCGATTCCTCGCCGGGCTGCGCGTGGCTCCCGACCGGCCCGCGCTGCACCTCGGTGCCGGGGAGCACTACACCTACCGTGAGCTGCACGCCACGGCGCTGCAGTGGGCCGGCACCCTCACCCGTCGCCTTTCCGGCCGCCCGCGGCGGATTGCCGTGCTGGCCGGCAAGAACCACACCGGTTACGCCGGGGTGCTCGCCGCGCTGTACACCGGAGCGGCTGCCGTCCCGCTGCATGTGGCGTGGCCGGCCGGGCAGATCGGGCAGATGCTCCGGGCGGCGCAGGTGGACGCGGTGATCGCCGATCCGGACGGGCTGGCCACGGTGCGCGAGACGGGGCTGGACCTGCCGGTGCTGTGCCCGGCACTGGGCGGCGACGGCGACGTGTCCTCCGACCGCCTGCTGGCCCTCGATCCCGCGGACGCGCTGGGGCATCCCGCCGCCGCCGACCCCGCCGACGTCGCCTACGTGCTGTTCACCTCGGGCTCGACCGGGCGGCCCAAGGGGGTGCCGCTGACGCACGCCAACTACCGGCACTACTTCGCGGTGGTCGACGCACGCTACGACTTCGGCGTGGGTGACGGCTTCGCCCAGACCGTCGAGCTGAACTTCGACTGCGCCATCTTCGACCTGTTCTGCGCCTGGGGCTCGGGCGCCTGCGTGCACCCCGTCCCGCCGACGGCCTACCTCGACCTGCCGGCGTTCGTCCGCGAGCGCAGGGTCACCGTGTGGTTCTCCACGCCGAGCGCCATCGCGCTGGTCCGGCGTACCGGCGGGCTGGTACCCGGCTCGATGCCGGGCCTGCGCTGGAGTTTCTTCGCGGGCGAGGCGCTGCGTTGCGGCGACGCCGAGGAATGGCAGCTGGCGGCGGACCACAGCATCATCGAGAACCTCTACGGCCCGACCGAGCTGACCATCACGGTGAGCGCCCATCGGTGGTCGAGCCAGGTCTCCACCGAACTGGCGGTCAACGGGGTGGTCCCGATCGGCGCCGTCCACGAGGGGCACCTGGCCCGCATGATGGGCGACGACGGCCGGGAGAGCCTCCGGACCGGCGAACTGTGCATCAGCGGGCCGCAGTTGACCCCCGGCTATCTCGACCCGGCCGACGGGGCGGGGCGGTTCTTCGTCTCGGACGGACGTACCTGGTACCGGACGGGCGACCGCGTGGTCCGCTCGGCCGACCAGTACAGCTACGTGGGGCGGCTGGACTCGCAGGTGCAGCTCAAAGGGCTGCGCGTCGAGCTGGCGGAGGTCGACAACGCGGTGCGCTCCTGCCCGGGGGTGAGCGACGCGGTCGCGTTGCCGCGGCCGGCCGACACCTCCCAGGAGCTGGTCGTCTTCTACACCGGTGAGTGGGTCACCCCGTCGACGCTGGTCAAGCACCTCCAGCATCTGCTGCCCGGCGGTGCGCTGCCACGCGAGTACCGGCACCTCGACGAGTTCCCGCTCAACTCGAACAAGAAGATCGACCGCAAGACGCTGGCCCTGCAGGCCCAGCTTCCCCTCAGGACTGAGGGGATGTAGGACGCGCGCGGTCCTTCATCGCCTCGCGTTCCGCGATCCGGACGCCGATGCCGTCGAGGACCACCCGCAGGCCGAAGGCCGGGCCGTTGTCGTCGGACGGGTCGAACGCGCCGGAGGTCATGGCCTCCAGCAGCGCCGGGTAGCGGTCGCTGTGCTTGCGTACCAGGTCGGCGACGGTGGCACCCCAGTGCTCGTTCGAGATATCGGTGGCGTGGCCGGCCGGGCTGTTGGCGGCGTACTGCACCCAGCTGCGCACGTGTCCATTGACGGCGACGACGGCGTCGGTCTTCTCGCTGCCGCTCAGGGCCGTCCCGCCGAGGGCCGACACGGCGGCTTCCAGCCAGCCGAGCTCGTTGGGACCCATCGCCCGGCCGAACGTCGCGGCCAGCACGGCCCAGGGGTGGTCGTTGAGGACCATGAAGTAGCAGTGCGCCCACACCTCGAGCTTGGCGCGCCAGTCGCCGATGGAGTCCGAGAGGACCGGCGGCTCCCCGAGCGCCGCGTCGATCATGATGCTCACCAGCTCGTTCTTGCCGGGCAGATAGCGGTACAGCGACATCGTGCTGAAACCGAGCTCCCCGGCCACGCGCTGCATGGACAGCGCGGAGAAGCCCTCCGTGTCGGCGATCTCGATGGCGCACTCCACGATGCGCCCGACGGTCAGCGCCGGCTTGGGCCCGCGGGCCGAGCGGCTCTGGTCGCCCCAAAGGAGCTCCAGAGTCCGCGAGAAGTCGTCAGTTCCATCCGTTTTCGCCACAAGTGCCCCAGTTGTCGAATGCGAGGCGATTGACCACCCCGCGCTTCTGTGTATAGCCTACACAAGTGAGTACGGCATACACAGTTACCGCCCTCGTAGACCGGAGACTATTCTGATGGTTACCTCTCCAACCGCTGTCCACTTGGGCGCGCCGCCGCAACTCGGCGGCCGCCGCTGGGTCGCCCTCGTGGTGATCTGCATGGCGGCGCTGCTGTTGAGCGTCGACCTCACCGTCCTGCAGCTGGCCATTCCCTCGCTCATCAAAGACCTCCACCCCACGTCCAGCCAGACGCTCTGGATCGCGGATGTCTACGGTCTGACACTCTCCGGCCTCCTCGTCACCATGGGCAGCTTCGGCGACCGGATCGGCCGCAAGAAGCTGCTGCTGGCCGGCTCGTTCTCGTTCGCCGCGGCCTCCGTGCTGTGCGCCTACGCGGACTCACCGGGCTGGCTCATCTTCGGCCGGGCGCTGCTCGGTGTCGCCGGCGCGACTGTGTACCCGACCACCCTCTCCATCATCCGCAACATCTTCACCGACCCCAAGGAGCGGACCACCGCCGTCGGCATCTGGGCCGCCATGATCAGCGGCGGCATGGCGATCGGTCCGGTCATCGGCGGCCCCCTGCTCAACAACTTCTGGTGGGGCTCGGTCTTCCTGATCAACGTCCCCATCATGGTGCTGCTGTTCTCGGTGGCGGTCTTCGTCGTCCCCGAGTCCCGCAGCCCGCTGCCCGGGCGCATCGACCCGGTCAGCGTGGTCCTCTCGATCGTCGGCATCGTCGGAATCGTCTACGCCATTCAGGAGTCGGTGCACGACGGGTTCACCGACAAGCGGGTGCTGGCCGCCACGGTCATCGGCGTCGTCGCGCTGCTGGTCTTCGGCCTCAAGCAGGTCCGCATGGAGCACCCGCTGATCGACGTCAAGCTCTTCCGCAACATGGCGTTCTCCGGCGCGGTCGCGGCCAACACCTTCGCCCTGTTCGCCTTCATCGGGACGACGTTGCTGCTCAGCCAGTACTTCCAGCTGGTGCATCAATGGTCGCCGCTGAAGTCGGGCCTCGCGATGCTGCCCCCGGCCGGTGCGGCCATCCTCATCGCCCCGGTGATCGGGATGCTGGTGCCGAAGATCGGCCGGGCCAAGCTCTCCTGCTTCGGACTGGCCGTCGGCGCGGGGGCGATGGTCTTCTACAGCACGCTGGAGGTCGACACCAGCTACGGCATCGTCATCATCCCGATCATTCTGCAGGGGATCGGCGCCGTGTCGACGTTCACCGTCACCTCGGACACCATCGTCAACAGCGCGCCCAAGGAACGCTCCGGCGCCGCGGCCGCGCTCGCCACCACAGCAGCCGAACTCGGCGGCGCGCTCGGCATGGCAGTGCTCGGCACCATCCTCAACAACCGCTACCAGCACACGCTCACCCTCCCCGAGGGCACCCCGGCGTCCATCGCCGCGGCGGCGAAGGACTCCCTCGGCGGCGCTCTCGAAGCCACGGCCGCGGCACCCGGGCAGCTGGCCTCCGCCATCGTCGACGCGGCCGACGATGCCTTCATGCGGGGCCTGCACTCCGCCGTGCTGCTCAACGTGGTGATCCTCGGCGCGGTCGCGATCGCGGCGCTGATCACACTGCGCCACGCCCCGGCCTCCTACCCCGAGGACTTCGAGGAGGAGTTCCCCGGCCTCAGCGAGTACCTCGCACACCACCCGGAGGAGGCGGCCGCGCTCAACGTCAGCGGCGCCGTGAAGGGCGCCGACGGCACCACGGCGGTCCCCGCCCCCACCGCCCACCGCACCGACGTCCGCACGGACGCCGACACACAGCGGGGCAGCTGAGCCAGGGCTGACCGAGCAAGGCGTCCCCGACAGCCCGAGGGCCCACGGCGTCCCCGACACCGACGACACAGAAAGCGCGGAACCCATGCCTGTAGGTCGAGTAGTGAGTTTCGACAGCGTTCGCGGTTACGGCTTCGTCAGCCACCCCTCCGGCGAGGACGCCTTCATGCACGCGAACGACATCCTCTGCGACCGGTACCTCATCGCCCCCGGCATGCCGGTCCAGTTCGAGGACACCGAGAGCGAGCGGGGCCTCAAGGCCGTCAATGTCCGTCTCCTCGACCAGATGCCGTCCGCCGAGGCCGACGGGGCACACCCCGCCGGCCCGGCGACCGACTCCACGGCCGGGATGACGACGTCGGCCGAGCTCCTCCAGGAGTTCACAGACGTCATCATCTCGGAAGCTCCGTCGGTGACCGCGGCGCAGATCTCCCAGTTGCGCCAACGGCTGCTGGCCACGGCCCGAAGCCACGGCTGGGTGCACGACTGACCTACCTGGCGCACCGGTCGGCGCAAGGTCTGGGGCCCTGCCCCGGGCGCCCCCGGACGGCCCCTAGGTCTGCGCCGACCGGGAATCTAGGGGTCGTCCGCTTTGCGGAGCCCTGGCTATAAAGGACCCCGCGGCGCGCGCACTCGACGCGGCTGCGCCGCCGTCCAATTCGCAGTAGTGCACCGCCGCGCAAACGCAAACTCTTTCAGTGCCTACGGAGGCGAATCATGGGCCGGGTCGATGGCAAGGTCGTCGCAATAACCGGAGCCGCCCGCGGCCAGGGGCGCAGCCACGCGCTACGGCTGGCCGAGGAGGGGGCGGACATCGTCGCGCTCGACATCTGCCGGGAAATCCCGGTCGCCGACTACGGGATGGCGTCCGGCACGGACCTCGAGGAGACCGCGGAGCTGGTCAGAAAGACCGGACGGCGCGCCGTGGTCAAGCAGGTCGACGTCCGCGACCGTCCCGCGCTCGACCGGGCCTTCACCGAGGCGGTGGAGGAGCTGGGCCGGCTCGATGTCGTCGTCGCCAACGCGGGTATCAGCCCGGTCGGTATGAACCGCCCGTTGAGCGCGTTCACCGAGACCATCGACGTCAACCTGCTCGGCTCGATCTCCACCGTCCACGCCGCGCTCCCGCATCTTGCCGACGGCTCGTCCATCATCGTGATGGGCTCGGTCGCCGGTCTGGCCCCGGAGCTCGCGGGCAACGGCGTTGCCGGGCCCGGCGGGTACGGCTACAGCTTCTCCAAGAAGACGCTCATCGACTACGTCAACTGGCTCGCCGTGCAGCTCGCCCCGAAGGGCACCCGCGTCAACGCGGTCCACCCGGGCAACGTCGCCACCCGGATGGTGCAGAACGAGTCCACGTACCGCACCTACCGGCCCGACCTCGAGAACCCCACCGAGGCCGACGCCGAGGTGCTCTTCAGGAACTTCCACGCCATGGGTGTTCCGCTGCTGGATCCGATCGACATCTCCCACGCCGTGGTCTACCTGGCCTCGGACGAATCGCGGTACCTCACCGGCGTACAGCTCAAGATCGACGCCGGCGCCCTGGCTCAGCGGGAGATCCAGCGCTGAGCCGCCCAGGGCGGGTACCCGTCAGCCCCACCCGGCCCTGCCGGGCCACTCACCAACCTATGGAGAACCCATGAGCAACATCGACGGCAAGTGGTCCATCACCATTGCCTCGCCCATCGGCCCGCAGCACGGCACCGTGGACATCACACGGACCGGCGCCGCGCTCAGCGGCACCGCGACCGCCATGGGCAGCACGGTGGTCATCGAAGACGGGCGACTGGAGGGCGACCGGGCGCAGTTCACCATCAACATGGAGCGCCCGATGCCCATGAAGATGGACTTCGACCTGATCGTCGCCGGCGACTCGCTGACCGGGGGGACCATCGCGGGCACCTTCGGCCGGCTGCCGGTCACGGGTCAGCGCGACTGACCCGGCCGCGGCGCCGTCAGGGCGCGGGCGCCGACTCGGCGGTGCCCCGGCGTCCTGCGTACGCAGCGGCTCCCCGCTGAGCCCGAGATCCCCCCGGCCACTGTCGTGTACGCGCGCCCGCCCCCGCCGCGCGATACAGGTGACGCGGTGGCCGGGGCACCGCACCGCGTGGGCCACGAGGCCGTGGTGACCGCGGGGTGCGGAGCGGATCCGGGAGGCTGGGCACCCCCGTCCCAGCCTCCCGGCGTCCGTGGCACATGACGAACCACGTGACGAACCGGATAACCGCGTTACGAACCGGATGAGCGCCCGAAGAACTCGATCTCGGCGATGGAGACCTGCTTGTCGGCGGCGGCTCCGTGGGCGGAGCGCAGGATGAAGCGGACGGCGCTGACCTCGCCGACACGGAAGGACCGGCGCTGACTGCCGGCGCCCTGGTCGAGGGTGAGGTTGCGGGTGGTGGTCCTGCCGTCGGCGGTGGTGATCAGGGCTTCCACACGGTGCGGGAGAGCGGACTTGGAGAGATCGGCCGCCCTGGTGGAGATGCCCGGGGTGATGAGAATGTCCAGCAGGCGAGTGGGCCGCTGGAATTGGGCCTCGATCCACTCGCCGTCGCCGCCCTGGGAGACACCGGGCCCCCACCAGGTGTTGTTGGTCTTGTCGAAGGCCAGCTCCGGGTTGTGGCCGCGGAAGGAGCGGGACGCCTTGACGGAATCCGGGGCGACCGGGGCCCTCTTGGCGAAGTGGTCACGCGCGGCCTGATACGCGTTGTCGGCGTAGAAGGCCCCGGTCACCACCAGCGCGGCCACCAGGCCCCAGACAGCCAAGGTGACGATCCGGCCCAGGCTCCGACGCAGGCGCGGGCGGTCACCGGCCCAGGGGGCCGGCCGGTTGCGGAAGTCCAGCATGCGACGCCACCAGGGCAGGCGCCGGGCCGCCGGGCTCCCCGGACCGCCGGCGAGGGTCATGGCGCAGCGACGGCAGAAGTGGCGGCCGGGCCGGTTGCCGGTGCCGCACCACGGGCACGGGGTGCCGCCCTCCTCGTCCGGCTCCGTGCCGGGTCCCTGGGCCCGGGGGCGGGCCGCGGCGGGGCGGCCGGGCAGGACCGGGGCCACGTCCGGGGTCGTCGTCACCCGCTGGTTCGGGTCGGCGACCGGTATGAGCAGCGCCCTGGCCCGCTCGTCGGCTGCTGCCGGCACGGGTTCGGTCGGGGCGGTCTCCTCGGTGGAGGAGTCGGCCGGCGCGGAGTCGGGGCCGACGGCGCGGACGGGTTCGGTGCGGGCGGCGTCATCCACGCGGGCCGGCTCCTGATCGGACTCGCGATCAGGACCGTGATCAGGCCGGTGATCAGGCTGAGTGGCGGAAGCGGGGGCAGGAGCGTGCGCCGGCTCGCGGTTGTCCCCGCTCGCATCCTCCCGAGCCGTGCCCCGGCTCGCGGTCCGGTCCGGCGTGCGGGTGACGGCCTGGGGCGTCCAGCTGAGGACCGCCCCGCAGCCGTCGCAGAAGGACTGCCCGGGGGCCGGGCGCGTACCGCACTCGGCGCAGGTCTGGGCCCTGCGCTCGCCCTCGCCGGTGTTCGAGGGCTGGGCACCGTCGGAAGAGGCGGAGGTCTGGCTGGTCACCTGTCGGGTGTCCTTTCGGCAGCGGTCACCTGGACCGTGAAGGGCATGTGAGCGGGGCGGGCGGCGGCGACGAGACTCTCCAGCCGGTGCTCGTCGGAGGGGCTCGGGTCGGGCAGCCGTACGGTGACGTGCAGTCGCGGGCGGCGCTCGCCGGGGACCGGGCCGAGCGGCCGGGCGTCCCACGTGGCCGCGCCGCTCTCGGTGATCTCGGGCTCGACGCCGAACGCGAGGCGTAGCGCTTCGGCCAGACCGCGCCGAGTGCCGCGGATGCGGTGCAGATGTACCGCGGCGGCGACCGCCGCGCGGAGCATGGCGGTGTCCTCCGACCGGTCCCGCACATACGGGCGGCCGGAGTACCCAGGTCCGTCCGGCCGGCCGGCTCGATCCGCTCCGACCTCGCGGTCCGAGCGGTCCGCGCCGTCCGAACCTTCGGTCTCCGCGCCGACCCACTCGCCGAGCCAGCGGGTGAAGTCGGCAGGGGCGAGCGACGGCGTGAAGTACGCGTCCAGGCAGTCCAGCACGTTGTGGACCGGAGCCAGCACCTCGTCGAGCCCGGCCACGAACTTCTGCGCCAGGTCGTCGTCGGCAAAGACGGCGGGCAGCATCGGGCCCAGCGGGGCCGAGGAGCCCAGACCGTCCACCGACCCCCTCATGCCGCGTCCCCGATCACGCGGACCCGGTGGTCGAAGGAGAAGACCAGGGCCGGGGCGGCGAGGTCGATCCGCTCCGCGGGGTCGCCGCGCTTGCCCGTCAGCGGGTCGGCGGGGTGGAGCAGCACCTCGTCCACGAGCTCGACACCGGGCACCCGTTGCAGTACCGCGAAGACCTCGCCGGCCTGCACCGGGCGGCCGAAGGGCCAGCCGGTGCCCTGCGCTCCCCCGGTCAGCGGGTCGAGGTGCCGGTAGAGGGCGTCGTGGGCCTGCCGCCGGACCCGGTCGGTGTCGGCGCCGCGGAAGGCGTGCAGGGTCGCGACGACGGTGATGCCCTGGTAATAGGGCGGCCCCACAGCCAGCCGGGTACCGATCAGCCGCCGCTCGTCCAGATAGCGGGTGATCCTCCCCAGCAGCATGTCGCCCGGTACGAGTTGCTCGAAGCGCAGCCGCCCACCCGGGTCCGGCACGGCCTGCGGGACGACCAGGACCCGTACGACATGGGCGCCGTGTTCGTCCGGATCGGCCGCCAGGCAGGTGATGCGCGCGGTCTCGGGCGCGGCACGCCGGGCGAGCTCCTCGTAGTCGCGCAGGGTCACGGCACGGTCCTGGGCGCTCAGGGCGATGGGTGCCCTGGCCTTCGCCTCCTCGACGGTCTCACCGTCGACCCCGCCGCTCGCGGCCTCGCGGTTGGTGACGTCGGAGATGTACGGGACGGAGTCGCGCAGCACCTGGATGGCGCCCCGGGCGACATTGCCCGCCTTGCCGCCTCCCGTGCGGTAGAGGCGGGCGCGGATGACGGCGCCCTTGGGCGGCACGGCTCCGTACTGGCGCAGGGTGCCGTCCGGTTCACGTACGGAGGGACCGAAGGCGATCTCGCCGGTGGCCGCGTCGAGGGTGAGGTGCCGGTCGTCGGGGCCCGAGGCGGCGAAGTGGCCGACGGTGGCCCAGTCGGTCCACCCGTCGCGCTCGGCGACCTGGAGGTGCAGCGGGGGTACGTCACCGACGACGGGCGCGTTGGCGAGCCGCAGCCGCTGGCCGGGCAGCCCGGTGGACTCTCCCAGGGCCTCGCCGCGGACCGTCTCGGCGTGTACGGCGGGGGCGGTGCCGCCGATGGTGAACGCTTCGGCGGACCGGATGGTGGGCGAGGTGGTGTAGAACGGCTGGCCCGGCTCCGGGTCGGTGACTTGGCAGCGCAGCCAGCCCGCCTCGCGCCGCCCGGCGCGGGAGAGGGTGTGGCCGCCGGGGACGTGCAGCACGACCTCGCCGGGGCGGTTGAGGCCGCCGGTGGTGTCCCTGTCGACCTCGCAGGCCGCCCAGCCGTCCGCGGTCCACGCCTCCCACGCCAGGGGCGGCTGCCGGGGGTCCACGCCGACACCGTCCACCTGGCTGTCGAGCGTCAGTGCCACCGCGCAGTGCGGTACGGCCGCGCTGAGCCCGAACAGCATGCGGTCGCCGGGCCGCGGGGACTCCGCGAAGCACAGCACGTCCTTGCCCTCGGTGAGGTCCGACGTACGGTCGGCCGCCTCCTCACCGTCCGACTGGACCACGAAATACGACAACTCGCAGGAAACTACGGTGAGTTCACGCTCGGTGGCGAAGACGACCGCCTCCTCGCTCTCGGTGCGCGCGGTGGCGACCTCGGTCCCGGCGGCCAGCAGGACCGGCTGCTCCTGCGGCGCGGACAGCCAGAACGTGACGTCGGCGCGGGCGGCGGAGGGCGGGAAGAGCGTGATCCCGATGAGGTCGAGGAAGGCGAGATGGTTCTTCTCGGGCACGCGGTTGAGCCGGTACACGACCTGGTCCGCCATGTGCGCGACTGTCTCTACCAGCGTGACGCCCGGGTCGGAGACATTGTGATCGGTCCACTCCGGCGCCCGCTGCTGGATATAGCGCTTGGCGTCGTCCACGAACTGCTGGAAGCGACGGTCGTCGAGGTTCGGGGAGGGCAGTGCCATCAGCGTTCGCTTCCAAGCTGCTCGTCGGGCTCGTCGTGGGAGGGGATGACGTAGAAGGGGAAGACCAGGCTGCGCGGGTTGTTGGTGCCGCGGACCGAGTAACGGACGTCGATGAAGAGCACGCCCTGCTCGTCCCCGGCGCTCACCTCCACGTCGTCCACGTCGATACGCGGCTCCCAGCGGTCGAGGCTGGCGTACACCTCGTGCTGGATGCGGCCCGCGGTGGCCTCGTTGACGGGGGCGAAGACCATGTCGTGGATGGCACAGCCGAATTCGGGGCGCATCGGCCGCTCGCCGGGCGCGGTGGCCAGGACGAGGCGGATGGCTTCCTCGATCTCACGCTCACCGCTGACCAGGGCGATGCCCCCGGTAGGACTGACACGCAGCGGGAACGCCCATCCGGAGCCCACGAATTGCTCTGCCATCAGATCACCGGCTTCCCGTTGGAGGTGAGCAGACCCATCGATGTGATCGAGCCTGCCCGGATGCCGATGTTGACGGCCGCCGTCAGCTGGAGGCTGGGCCCCGCGGACAGCGACACGACGCCGAGGGTCTTCATGTTCAGGGCGCCCGTGGCGTTGATGCTGGCCGCGCCGCCCGCTTTGAGGTTGAGCGCGGAGCCCGCGGTGATGCTGAGGAGCCCGCCGCTCTTGAGCGACAGCTGGCCGCCCGCCGTCAGCGACAGATTCCCGCCCGCCTCGACGGACACCGACCGGGTCCCCGTGATGGTGACGCTGCCCTTGCTGTCCACTGTGATGCTGGTGCGCGTACGGTCCATGTTGATCGTCAGCCGGTTGTCACCCGTGCTGAGCCGCACCCCGCGCTTGAGGCCGGGGCGCTGGTCGAGCAGGTCCACGCGGTTGCCGCTGCGGTCGGACAGGGTGTGCCGGGTGACCTTGCCGCGTGTGCGGTCGTAGAGCGGGACATCGAGGGGGTCGGGCTTGTCCTTGCCGTTGTAGAGGCCACCGATGACGTACGGGTGGTCCAGGGCACCGCGGTCGAACGCCACCAGCACCTCGTCGCCGACGTCCGGGGCGATCACCCCGCCGCCCTTCACCCCGCCGAACTGCACCGTACGGGTCCAGTCACTGACGTACTTGTCGTCGAGCCAGGGGAACCGCAGCTTGACCCTGCCCTGCCTGAGCGGGTCCTTGATGTCGGTGACCAGGGCGTTCGCGACGCTCGGCAGCCTGGGCGAGGTCACCGCGGAGCCGCCCGATGTGAGGCCGTACAGGGAACGCCACTGCCGGCCGCTGACGGTCAGCAGAGTCTCGTAGTGCCTGCCGTCCCCGAAGGTGTGGCGCGCGGCGGTCACGGTGTACTTGCCCTCGAACGGGGCGCCCACATCGGCGAGGGCGACCGGGACACCGGGCCGCAGCTTGGGGTTGCCGCGTACCGTCACCTCCAGCTCGGCGAAAGCCCCGGTCACGTCGTCGGCGAGGGAGTCGGCCGCATGCTTGACCTCGCCCTGCTTGTCGTAGGGGGTGTCGGTCTCCACGAGCGTGGCCATGCCGAAGGAGGAGGCGGCCTTGCCGGGCGTGATGCCGATGGTGAGGCCGGAGTTGGTCTTGGCGGGCGCCTGCGCGGTGAGGGCCCGCTTGGTCGTCACGTCCCATCCGCGCGCCTGGACGTTGGACACCTGGTCGGCGGAGGTGACCGCGGCACGGCAGCGCAGAATGTCGGTGCCCGCCTCCAGGACGAACGGGCTCCTGTCGCCCGGGGTGCTCACCGGGGGCGCGCCGGACGCCGGATCGGGTTTGGCGAACTGGAATTTACCCCTGGAGTCGATGGACATCACCATCTCGTTCTCGTCCGCGAGCCGGGACAGGAAATCCCAGTCGGTGACGTTGGCCTGGGTGATGAACTCGTAGATGCCCTTGGTTCGTTCGACCTTTCCCACCGGGACTTTGCACTTGGCCGCCAGCTTGCGCGCGATGTCGGCGGCGGTCATGTTGCGGTACGCGGCCACCCGGCGCTGTCTGAGCATCCGGTGGCCCCGGTCGTAGCCGCGTACGACGGTGAACGTACCGGTGCCGTCGTAGTCGCTCTCCAGACCGGTGACCTCACCGGTGAACAGCGGGATCTGCGCGCCTTGGCCGTCCGACACGGGTGCCAGGACCACGGGCGCGCCGATCGAAATGTCCGCCTCGCCGAGCACCTTCCGCTTGGGATCGCGGAAGGTGAGCTCGAACGCGCCGGGCACCCCGGCGCCGAGGTCGACCCAGCCCGCGACGAGCAGCTTGGCGACGGTGGGCGTGAGATTCTTGCCGCGGATCTTGACGTCGAAGACGTTGGAGTAGCCGATCAGGGTCATCAGAGGCCGACCTCTTCGACGGCGGGAAGCATGAGCTCACGGCCGGGGGACAACTGCGCCGGGTTGTCGATGCCGTTGGCCTCGGCGATCGTGCGCCAGACGGTGGCATCCCCGTACTCACGCCACGCGAGGAACTGGAGCGAGTCGCCCGCCACGACCCGGTGCACCCGCCGGGCGGTGAGCGCGCCGGAGGTGGGGTTCTGGCCTGCGGTCTTGTTCGGGATCTCGTGCAGGTGCACCTGGCAGGTGGCACGGATGGGCACGCCGGTGGTGCCGAAGAGGGTGTACGAGGCCTCCACGGCGCTGACGTAGGCGGTGAAGCGGGCGGTCGAGAACGCCCCCCACTCGAAAACCACCCACGGGGTCGAGGGCTGCTTCGCCGCGATGCTGGCGGCGGTCACCTCACAGCAGGAGAAGAGCGACTCGACGTTCTTGCGCACTTCATTGCTGTCCGGTCTGTCGGAGCGGTCCAGGAAGACCTCCACCGTCATTTCACGTGGCTCGGGCCCCATGAACTCCGGGACTGCGCCGTCGCGCACGGCCGCGGTGGGTGTGGTCTTCCACTGGGCCCTGCGGCTCAGCGCCAGCTGGGACGGGTTGAAGTCGAACTGGAAGGTGCTGATCAGCGCGCCGGGCTTGGTGCTGTAGCCGATGGGCGGCTGGTGAATGGCGAGCGTGGCCCGTACGAGGCTCTTGCCCGCGCCGCCCTTTCCGCCGCCGCCCTTTCCGCTGCCGCCCCTGCCCGCGCCGCCGCCCTTGGCCGCCATTTACGCCGCCCCCGCGTCGGTGAAGCCGTGGTGCGCGATCTCCAGGACCTCGGTGGCCACGGCCGGGCTGGACGGGTCCAGGGACGGGCCCCGCCAGCTCACGGGAAGAACGTCGATCAGCCCCCACCGGGCGACGATCGAGCCGTCGGCACGCAGGGCGGCGATCTGTGCGGTGGGACGGACCACGCCGCTGGTGACGGAGGAGATCCAGGCCGCGACCTTGGCGGTGTCCGGGGTGAGGGGACGCGTCAGCGTGATGTTGGAGAAGCTGACGCGGGAGGGCAGCTGCCATACGAAGCCGTTGTTGCCGCCCTCCTGGCGCCGCTCGATCTCCACCTGGGAGGAGAGGCCGTCGCAGCCGTTGAAGTTGCCCAGGCTCTCACCGTCGATGGTGAGGTTGAAGAAAATGGTGGAGCCGGGATCCAGGTCCTTGGGCATCGGGTGGCCTTCCTGCTTCCTGCGTTCCTGCGGGTGGTTCGGGGTGGCGTGGGGCGGGGCGGGTCTGTGGTTCGGCGGTCAGCGGCGCGGGTCCCGCAGCTTGCCGATCCGTTCGCGGTCGAGCCGCAGCTCCGTACGGAGCAGCCGGGTCAGCGGGCCGATCAACCGGTGGGTCAGCTCGTCCACCTGACCGTCGGTCAGATGGCGGGCGTCGAACACGGCTCCGGCCGTCCCCGTACCGGATTCGCGCCGGGTGCTGTTCGGCCTGTGGGCGCCGGACGGCGGGTCGCCCGGCGGCGGGCTGCCGGCCGGGGGCGGGCTGCCCCCGGCCGGCGTGTCACCACCGCGGCCGGTGCGCTGGACCGTGACGGGTGCGGGCCGCTGCTCGACCGGGCGGGGAGCGGACGCCCGTGGAGGCGCGGGGGGCGCCGGGAGTCGGGATGCCACGGGCGGGGTCGCGGGCGCCCGCTGCACGGGCAACGCCACGGGTGGCGCGGGCGCCGCGACGGCGAGCTGCACGACCCGACCGGTGCCGGTGCCGGACTCGGTCCCGGTCCCGGTCCCGGTCCCGGTCCCGGACTCGGCCGGGCCGGTGTCGGGGATACGCGCGGGCGGACCGCTCGGTGGACGTACGGCCGCACCAGGAACCAGGGCATGCGCCTGCGCCTGCGCCTCCGCCTGCGAACGCTGGACGACGGGGAACGCCTCCGCCACACCGCTGAACCTTGTGTCGTCGGTGCTGCGTTGCACCGGCGCGACACCTGCCGCGTTCGAACCGGCCCCGGGGGCCTGGACGGGAAGCGACGGTGTTGAATCGGCTCCGAGCTCATACGCACGTGTGGCTACGGGTGCGGGTGCCGTCGGGACCGGTGGGGATCCCGGTGCGGGCGTGGCTCCGGTCGGCGACGCCGCTGCCGATTCCACTGCCGACGCCGACGCCGATGCCGAAGCGACGACGGCTTCGGGGTCTGTTACGGAACGCTGTACCGCCCTGCCGCCGACCGCACCGGCCGTCGTCACGCGGCGCAGCGGAACCGCCTTCGAGCCGCTCGCCGCCGCGGGCGTCAGCGGCACCGCCCGTGCCGCGTCCTGGGGGCGTACGGCGGCGGGAGACCCGGCGACCACGGACGCACCAGGAGCACCGGGAGCACGGACGGCCCGTTGCACCACTTCGGAGCCTTTCCCGCGTGCCGACGGCACAGCGGTTGCCGGACCCACCGGCAAGGGAGCCACGGGCGCGGCGCCGGGCTCCGAGCCTCGCACGGGCGAACCGGCCGCTGCGGAAACGTCATTGGAGACACCGTGAGCGGCGGACAAACGCTGCACAGGCGGCACAGCCTCGGCCGACGCCCCCGAGCCGGACCCGGCAGCCCCCGACATGGGCCGCACCGAACCCACCAGCGGAGCCCCCGGAACCGGACGTGTCCGCCGGACCGGCGGCGCACCCGCCGACGCCTCGATGCCGGCCGACGACCGCTGCACCGGTGGCAGCTCAGCGCCGGAGGCCGCAGGAACGCCCAAGGAGGCGGCACGCGGCGGGTTCACCGGTGCGGGACCCGCAGGACCGGGCCGCGTACCGCTCACCGCGGAACCACCGACCTGCGTCGGCCGTACCGGCTGTGTACCCGGGTCCACAGGCGCAACGGCCCCGTCCACACTCGATGTTGACCGCTGCCCAGACAGTCCTGCGCCCGCCGGACCCGACGCGGACCCGGCAGCCGCGACCGACCGTGCCGAGCCCACCTGCGCAACGACCGGAAGCGCGAGAGCCCTCGCAGGACCATTCACGGAACCCGCCCCCGACGTGGCGGCGCGAGGAAGCCTCTGCACAACAAGGGCACCCGGGCCGGCCGGTGGACCGGTCGCGGAACTGCCTGACGAACCGTGCGTCCCGGAGCCGGCGGCCGTGGCCGACCGCCGTATCGATGGAACTACGCCGCCGGGACCGGCGACGGGATCCGGAGTCACGGCCGTTGGCGTTCGGTCAGCCTCCGTGGAGGTCGCAGGCCGCCGCACCGGAAGGGCATCAGTCGGGCCGCTCGACCTTCCACCGGCAGCGCTCGGCCCGGATGCGCCACCGGCCACCGACGACCGCTGAACCGGCGGAAGGTCAGCGTCCGTACTCCTGGCCGTCACCGGCCGCTCGCCCGGGGCGGAAGCCGGACCTGGCGTCAGCGCCGCGGCGTTCGTGGGACCGCCACCGGTGCCGGGGCCGGACCCCTTCCGCCGAATGTCCGCGCCACCGTCGGTCGCGGTGAGTGGCACCGCATCCGCGGGCGGTGCGGACAAGGGGGCGCCCAGCAGCGACCGGCGGCTCGGAGAGGGCGCTGACGGCCCCGCGGCCGGAGAGGGAGAGGAAGACGAAGAGGCAGCAGAGGATGCCGAGGAAGGACGAGAGGCGGAAGGCATGGACGCGCCCATGGTGGGCCTCGGCGTTTCACCGGCCCTGGTGGGTGTTCCGAGCCCGGCCACCCGGCCCGGCTCACGCGACGCGCGTCGCTGAACGGATGCCGGAGCTACCGGAAGGCCGGAGGAACCGGAAGGACCAGGGGAATCAGAGCGGCCGGACTGCCCGGCCTGCCCGGGCGAAGGAACAGAAGGAGCCGGAGAAACCCGCCCCGGGGTCGTGCCCCGGTCCGCGGCCATGGGACGCGACCGCTGCGAGACGCCCGGACTGCTCGAACTGCGTGGGCTACTCGGGGCACTCGGGGCACTCAGGGCGCCCGAAGTACTCGGAGCACTCGGAGCACTCGGAGCACTCGGAGCACCTGGACTGCTTGAAGCGCGTGACCCACCAGGACCGCCCGACGGTGCCGTACGCGACGCTTCCGGCCGTACCGCTTCCGGCCGTACCGGCGGCTGTGCCGACACCACGGTCGGGAGCACCCGGCGCTGCACCGCGCTCGGAGCGGGGGCACTGGTCAGCGTCGGGGGCGATGAGCCCGATGCGGGCCGTACCGGCACGGCCCGCAGACCCGTCGCACGCTGGACCGAGGGAGTGCCGCCCTCGCCTCCCCCGCCATCGACCACGGCGACCGGCAGGGACAGCGTGGGCTCGCCGAGGCCCCCGGAGACTCCCCGGGCGGCGGGCGCCAGGGCATCCCTGATCAGCCCGGTCGGAGCGCCGTCGAGGACGGCGTGCGAGAGCGTCCCCACGAAGGAGGGGTTCTGCCAGGAGGCCAGCGTGCTCGCGAAGTCGGAGGTCGCGACCACCTGCCGCGCCACGGGTACCGTCGCGCGCTGGATCGTCGGCAGACCGGCCCACCCGCGCCCGGTGCCCGAGGAGGGACCGGCCGAGGAAGAACCGGCAGCCGAAATACCGGCAGCCGAAGCGTCGGCACCGGTACCGGAAGTCTCCGGAGCCGGTACGGCACCGGATGCCGCCGTGCCGTCCCGGTCCTGGCCCCGGCCGCGGAACCTGTCGAGGATGCCCATTACCGCTCCGCCGCCCCACGTGTCACAAGCGTGGCGATCTGCTCCGCGTAGCGCCGCCGTTCCCGGTGTTCGAGGTCCAGGATCTCCTCCAGGCTCCAGTGGAAGTGGTAGGCGATGTACGCGATCTCCTCATGAATCCGGTCGGTCGCGTACATCACGATTCCCCCAGGCGGCTCCCGCCGAGCTCGACCTCGAACGGCTGCGCGCAGTGCGGGCAGGACACCCCGGCACGCGTGTGGCCCTCGGCGTTGACCTGACGGTAGAAGTCCTGAAGAAAGGCGAGGTCGGAGGCGAACATGTTCTCCACGACGCCGTCGTGCATGTGTGCCACGGTGCCCAGCCGGGTGATCACCCGGCCGAGCAGCACCACCGACAGATACGCGGGATTCTCCTGGACCCGCACATCCCGCAGGGGGATCAGCTCGTCCCGGGCGGTCGCCAGGCGCATCACCCCGTCCCGGTGCACGGTGCCCGCGTCGTCCACGTACCCGCGCGGCAGCTCGAACGTGAACTCGGTGCGCAACTGCTGCCGTACCGGCGCCGGTTCCGCCGCTGGTTCCGCCGCCGCGAAGGCGGACGCGGCGGCAGGACCGGTGGCCGTTCCCCGGCGCATTACTCCATGACCATTTCTTCGTAAGTGATGGTCACGGACTCGGTGAGCGCGGAGGCCTCGCCGGCCTTCACCGTGCTGGCCGAGATCTTGCTGCACCAGGCGTTGCGCAGGTGGTAACGCTTCACCGGGTTGTTCTGGTAGTCCATCACCAGGATGCTGGCGTTCTTACGGGCAGATCCCATGTCGCCCTTCACCGAGGCGTTGATCCAGTCGTTGAAGGCGGCGGACTGGGTCATACCCCGCACGACCGTCGCTTCCCCGGCCTTCTTCACGCCGGGCAGCTTCTTGGTGATGGGCTGGCCGTTGGACGAGACCTGCTGGAATTCGATGACGTCCTGGGTCATGTCCAGGCCACTGACCTCCTGGAGGTACTCGACCATGACGCCGTCGATCTGAAGGCCGAAATTATGTGAGGTGAGGGCATCACCGGGCTGCAGACTCATGGGCTGTTCCTTCTGCTGACGCTGTTGCTGGTACCGGTCGCGCATCCGGTCGACGGCCGAGGGCCGCTCAACGGCGGGGCGCTGCTGGGCAGGGGACGAATCTCAGGGCCGGGAGAGCGGTCTATTCCTCCAACTCGCCGCCGCCGCTGGAGAACTGCGCCAGCCGGAAGATCACGAACTCGGCCGGCTTGACGGGGGAGACACCGATCTCGCAGATCACGCGTCCCAGATCCACCGACTCCGGCGGGTTGGTCTCGGCGTCACACTTCACGTAGTACGCGTCCTCCGGCTGGCCGCCGAACAGAGCGCCGCTGCGCCATTCGGTCACCAGGAACGCGGAGATGTTCCGCCGGATCCGGGCCCACAGCGCTTGGTCGTTGGGCTCGAAGACCACCCACTGGGTACCGGTGAGGATCGACTCCTCCAGGTAGTTGAAGTACCTGCGAACGTTGAGGTAGCGCCAAGCCGGGTCGGACGAGAGGGTGCGCGCACCCCAGACCCGGATACCGCGGCCGGGGAAGGAGCGGATGCAGTTGATACCGAGCGGGTTGAGAAGATCCTGCTCACCCCGGGTGATCTGCATCTCCAGGTCCACGGCGCCCCGCACGACCTCGTTGGCGGGGGCCTTGTGCACACCGCGCTCGAAGTCGTTACGTGCCCAGATACCGGCCACGTGGCCGCTGGGCGGAATGATCCGGGTCTGGCCGCCGGCCGGGTCGAAGACCTTGATCCACGGGTAGTACAGCGCCGCGTACTTGGAGTCGTAGTTGGTCGTCTCCTGGCGCCACACCCGGATCTGGCGGGCGTTGAGTCCCGGCGGCGGGTCGATGACCGCCAGGCGGTCGCCCATCAGCTCACAGTGCGCGATCAGACCGAGCTGGACCGCCTTCACGGCATCCAGGTCGATCGCACCGCGCTGGTAGGCGGCCATCAGGTCGGGGACCGCGACCATCGAGATCTCGTCCACCGCCTCGAGCCCGCCGAAGCCGGTACGGTCCGCGGAGTCGCCCAGGTACTCGGCGACGCCGACCTGCCCGGCGTCGCCCTTCGCGGGGAGCGCGGGGGCCGCGGCCGTTCCCGCCCCGGCCGGTGCCGCCAGCGCCACCGTCTGGTTCTCGGGCCGCGCCAACTGTGAGGCGGCGGCGGCCTCCTGAATGGTGATCAGCTTCGAACGTTCCCTGACCTGTGTGACGACGTAGTTCCGGTTGCTCTTCTTCGCCGTCACGTCGAAGGTCTCGACAGCCCTGTCGCCGTCCTTGACCACCAGCCGGAAGCGATCGGCCGGACCTTCGCCCTCCGCGTCGGCGACCTCGACGCTGATCGCGCCGCTCTCGCCCGGCGCGGTGGCCGACACCTTGAACGTGCCGAGCTGCTTCGGCTCACCGGCGGTCAGCGCGGCCGGCCCGCTGCCGCTCGCCACGGCCGTGGTCCCGTCGTCCGGGACTCCCCCCGACACCCCGCCAGGTACTCCGCCCACCCGGACGACGTACGCGGCGGATCCGCCGTTGTTGAAGAAGCCGTACACGGAGTGCGCGAGAAAGTATCCGTCGGTGAACTCGCCGAACGACGCGACGTACTGCGTCCAGTTGGTCACCAACGTCGGTTCGTTGAGCGGCCCTTCGGGAGCCAGGCCGACAAAGGCGGCCACCGAGGTGCCCACACCCTCGATCGGACGCGAGCCGCTGGCCACCTCCTCCACGTACACGCCCGGCGACAGGTACGACGGCATGCTCTGCTCTCCTCGGGGTAATGGACAAGTCGACTTCCACCCTCACGTGCGTGCGGGTCCGGCGAAACGGCCGCCCGTACCTGCTTGGGGGCACAACGCGTGCCCTCGGCGGGCGGCGGCGCGACGCAGGACGGTCCGGATACCGTGCGCGTGCTCAGCACTGCGGGCCGGGCACGGGGCCGGAACGTGAGTAGGAGGCTCCGCACCACCCCGGAGGCAGGCGCCCCGGCCTCGCGGCGCAGCTCGCGTGCGGGGCAGTACCGGGAGTCTTACGGGCAGCAGCCGTGCCCCGCGGCCTCTGACGACGGCTCATCCGGGACAGTAGCGTCCACAAGCCCGGCACGGTGACCGCCGGAGCCGGCCGCCGGCGCCGGTGGAATGACGTCCGGCCGGCCGGAGCCGCGCGACCGGCCCGCCGGTCAGTCCCGGCCGGGGTCACCAGCCGCGGTCCTCCATCACCAGCCGCCCCGCCTTGCGGTATTCACGCTGTGCGCCCGCCACCAGGTCGGCGGTCGAGACGGGACCGCCACGGGCTGCCGCCCCGTACGCGGCGGTGACGACCGCGCTGCGGATGGAGCCGCCGGCCAGCTCGAAGTCCCGGGCGCACGGCTCCGGGTCGATACCGTCGACGCAGGGGACATGGGCGAGGCTGTGCCGCCAGAGGGCGAGCCGCTGGGCGGCGTCGGGGAACGGGAAGTCGACCACCAGATCCAGCCGGCGCGTGAAAGCGTCGTCGATGTTGGCTCGCAGGTTGGTGGTGAGCAGGGCTATGCCGTCGAAGGACTCCAGGCGCTGGAGGAGGTACGCGCTCTCCAGGTTCGCGTGGCGGTCGTTGGAGCTGTTGACCTCGGAACGCTTGCCGAAAACGGCGTCGGCCTCGTCGAAAAGCAGCACGGCGTCCATGCGGTCGGCCTCGGTGAAGATCCGCTCCAGGTTCTTTTCCGTCTCGCCGACATACTTGTCGACGATGGACGGGAGCTGAACGACATAGAGGTCGAGGCCGAGTTCGGCGGCCACCACTTCGGCGGAGAGCGTCTTGCCGGTGCCGGAATCGCCGGCGAAGAGCGCCAGTACGCCCCTGCCGCGCCCGCCGCCCGCACTCAGCCGCCAGTCGCCGAGCACCTGGTCGCGGTGGCGGCAGCGCAGGACCAGTTCGTGCAACTGAGCCAGCGGCTGTTCGGGCAGGACGAGGTCTCTCCAGCCGACGTCGGGCCGGATGCGGCGGGCGTGCTGCTCCAGGCCGGACGTGGACTGCTGGCGGGCGGCGAGCCGCAGATGGGCGGCGGACAGCGCGGCGCCGTCGAACGCAGCGAGGTCCAGCGCCGCACGGGCGGCCCGGCCGATCCCGGTGCCGCCAAGACGATAGGCGGCGACGACCGGCGCCAGGTCGAACCCCGGCTCCACAAGAGATGTACCGAGGGCCGACGTCCAGGCGTCGAGGTCGCCCGAGCGCTGCCTGGGGGCGTCCAGCACGAGCGGGGTGTGTACGCCGTCGCACCACTGCGGGTCGTACGGGCGGGAGCCGGCCAGCAGGACCGTGACATCGTCCACCGCCAGCGCCCGTACCAGCGCCTCCGGCTTCTCCGGCAGTGATGTGACGACGAGCGCGCGGCCGGTCAGCCGCGCCTCGCGGAGCAGTTCGGGGTACGGAGGTTGCTCCCCCGGTGTGAGATGCAGCGCCTCGGTCCCGGACTTGTGCAGGGCCGCGGTGACACAGGCCAGCGCGTCCCCCTCACGGTGCTCGCGGAGGTACGCGGTGAGCGGGCCGGCCGCCAGCCTCTCGGCCAGCTTCGGGATGAGCGGGTCGGAGCCGTGCGCGGTGCCGGTGCCGGTGCCGCTGCCGGGCAGCCGCCGTACGGTGCCGTCGAGCGCAGCGTCCGGGGTGTCGTCGCCCAGCAGATGAGCGACGATCCGGTCGGGAACCCGCAACGAGCGGCTGAGGAAAGGGCGTTCGGGTTCCTCGACGGCGAGCAGGCCCAGGGCCGACAGTGGCGCGGACGGGTGGAACCTGGCCCGCGCCGGAGCCGAGTGCACGGGCACCCCGCACAGATCGAGCGCGAGCCCGGTGGTCGCCCGGCGGCGGCTGATCTCGTCATTGAGGTAGCCGTACAACGGCTCGAAGGTACGGTCGAGTTCGGGTGCCAGCGCGACCAGCAGGATGCGGGCGTCCAGCGCGGTGAGGCGTAGCCGGCCGGCGAGCAGGCGCAGCCGGTCTCCGTCGTCCCCGACCGGCGAACGATCCGGAAAGTCCGGTGCGTCCGGCGAGCGGGGAGCGGCCGACAGCAGACGTCGTACGGACTCGTCGGACAGATACAGCCCGCGCAGCGGATCCGCCGCCGTCGGGTCCGTGGCACCGCGCCGCTCGACCAGCAGCGCCACGGCGTCGCGCAGCAGGGCGAGCCGTTCGAGCAGCGGATCGGCCGTGATCACTCCGGCACCGGTTCGCCGGGGCCGTGGGCGGGAAGCCCCCGGCGGCCGCGGAGCTGACCGGGGCGGTGGTGGCGCTCGGGGCTGCCGTCGAGTGTGCCGTCCATGCCGCGGACACGGACTCCGGCGCCTTCGGTGACCGGTGGTCCGGCGCTGTACTCGGGAGAGACGGGGAAGGGCGCGGTGATGACCACGTCCAGGGAAGGCTTGAGCTCGCCGCCGAGCGCGGACCAGATGTCGGCGAGCGAGCGGGCTTCGGTGTGCAGCCCGGCGACGGTGAGGGGGATGGTGAGCCCGAGTTCGGCGAGCGGGCCGGTCAGTTCCTCGGGGGGCAGGACCTCACGCGGCAGCAGGGTGGCGAGTACGGCGGAGAGCAGCCGGTGTTCGTCCTCAGGGCGCTTGGTCCAGGCGGTGACGAGATAGGACAGCCGGTACCAGCGCGGCGGTTGACGCCGTCTCAGTACGACTCCCCGGTCGTCGCGGACCGCGACCGCACCGCGCTCGCGCCGCGCGACGTCCTCCCGGATGTCGTAGAGGTAGGCGTCGATGGTCGGGGCGTTGCGCCGGGCGGCCCAGTCGCGGGTGGGGGCGTCGAAGGCGACCTCGATACCGGTCCCGGTCAGGGCGCCGCCGGTCAGCAGCCCCTTGAGTACCTCGTCCACCTCGTGGATCACGGTCCCACCTCGTGGATCACGTCGCGCCCTTCACACATACCGGTGGCCGGTGGCCCGTTCGCCGCTCGGCACGGCGCACTGCACGGTCATCGTGGCCCGCGGGGCGCCGCGTCCGGGAGCACGCCCGGGGAACTCTCAGGAGCACGGAACGTGCCTCCAGGGCCCTTGACCCGGGGCCGCGCGGCGTATACGGACCCTCAGATGTAGCCTTCACGGAGGGCATATGCCACCGCATGAGCCCGATTACGGAGTTGCAGTCGGGTGGTCAGTCCGTGCATCACGTTTTTGACGGTGCGTTCGGAGTACGACAGCTTGCTCGCGATCTCCCCGGTGTCCATCCCCTCGGCCACCAGCCGGAGCACATCGACCTCGCGCGGCGCCAGACCGGACGTTGGGGTTCCGGGCAGGTTCGCCGCGCTGCGTTGCATGGTGCCGACCTGGGCGATCAGCCTGCCTATCAGGTCGGAGGGCAGGTCACCGTCACCCCGGGAGGCCGCGAGGACCGCCTGGAGAAGCCGGTGTTCGGTGGCCTCACGCCGCCAGACGATGGCGCCGACCCCGCACTCGATGACCTGGAGCAGTTCCGGCTCGCGGATCGCGCCTGTGACAAGCACCACCCGGGTCCCGTCGGTCCGTGCGAGCCGCCTCAGCCGGGAGAGAGTGGATTCGTCCAGCGCGTCGGCGAGCAGGATCGCCACTGCTCCCGGCCGGCCGGTCATCTCGTCGACGAGCTCGATGCCGGGCTGATGGCGCAGTTGGCTGGTCACTCCGGCGGAGGAAAGCGGGTCCGATGCGTGGATCTCGACCGGGATCCTGGCGCGACTGCGCAAAGCCATGGCCGAACATCCTTACCGTCGGGGGAACGCGTGCAACACGCCGAACAAGGCGTCCCCATCGTCCTGTTGTGACTGTGACGTCCACAATCGTGGCCCACCACGAGACCGACCACGAGATCGCCGGGAGCCTTGGATGACCACACTCCTCGAACGCCAGGCCGCGCTGGACCTGCTGCACACGGAAGCCGCACGTGCCAGGGCCGGATCCGGGCGGCTGGTCCTGTTCCGGGGACCCACGGGGACCGGACGCAGCTCGCTGATGGAAGCCGCCGTCGACCACGGCGCGCAGCACGGCATGCGCGTACTGGGGGCCTACTGCTCGGCCGAGAACTCCGGCGCCCCCTTCGCCTCCGTACGGAAAATGCTCTCCCCGCCCGGCGGCTTCGGATCCGACGACGAAATTCCGCAGGCCTCGCACCACCGCGGTTACGCCGCCCGGCTGTGGCGGCTGCTCTGCTCGTACGCCGCCGACTCACCGCTGCTGCTGACAGTGGACGACGTCCACCTCGCGGACCCCGCCTCCAGGCGCTGGCTCACCGAGGCCGTCCGGCACATGGCGCGATTACCGATATTGCTGGTGGCCACCGAGCGGGGTCAGTACGACATCACCCCACCGTCGCCGGGGTTCGCCCACGGGCTGCCGCCCGCCCGGGTGCGGGTGCACGCGCCGGCTCCCCTGAGCCGGGCGGGTGCCGAGGCGATGGTCCGCGCCACCTTCGGAGCGGACACCGCGGACGCGTGGCTGGACGGCTGTGTCCGGGCCGGCGCGGGCAGTCCGCTGCTGCTGCGTGCCCTGCTGGACGATCTGCGGGCGGTGGTCCCGGACGGCGGCGGGGCCGGATCGGTGTTGCCGGAAAGCTGTGCCGACCTGTATCCGGGGGCCTTCGTGGCCGCGGTCTCCTGGTGGCTGGACAGCGCGGGGAACGAGACCGCGACCGTGGCCCGTGCCCTCGCCGAACTGGAGGACGACGCCGGACCGGCGGACGGTGACGACACGTCGCACGGTCCCGAGAGTCTCCTCTCCGGTGTGACCGGGGCCGGAGCAACCCGGGTCTCCGGCTGGGTCACCGCGATGATCCGGCTGGGCCTGCTGCGCCGCGACCCCGTGCACGGCCGGCCCCGCTTCGCACACCCCCTGCTGCGGGAGGCGGTGCTCGACGGCTGGCCCCAGCCGCGCCGGAACGCCGTGCACCGCGCTGCGGCGGAATTCCGGTGCCGCCGGGGCGACCGTGCCGAGGCGGTGGCCGGGCACCTGCTCCGGATCCCCCGGGTCGGTCTGGCGCGTGCCGCGCGTACCCTCCTGGCCGCCGCGGCCGACGCGACCAGGGCCGGCCGGACAGGCAACGCCGTGGCCTATCTGCGCGGCGCACTCGATGAACCGCTGCCGCGCGAACGCCGGGCCGCGGCGCTCGTCGCGCTCGGCACCCTGGAGTTCACCACCGTACGGTCCGCGGGGATACCCCGGCTGGCCGAGGCGCTGCGCCTCCAGGACGTACCCCGGGAACGGGTGCTGACGGCGGTCACGCTGGGCACCGCGCTGGCCCGCCGGGGTGAGGCGCGGGCCGCGTTCGACGTACTGCGCGATCTCGGCGGCCTGCGGGAAGACCCGGTGCTGGCCCGTACGGTGCAGACCGCGTCCGCGTTGTTGTCCGACCACGACCGGGAGATACGCCGGGAGGTCTACGCCCGGCTGCGCCACACGGCCGAGCAGTCCCCCGCCCTGCTCAGTCCGGCCGTACGGGCCCTGCTGCTGCGGTACGAGGCAACGGCCGGCCTGGTGTCGGCCGAGAGAGCCGTACGGAAACTCCAGATACTCACAGCGGCTCCGGAGGATCCGCTGCTGGTGCCGTACCTGCTGGGTACCGCGGCCGCCGTGGCCCAGTGGGCCGACGCGCTGGACCTCGCCGACCGGCTCGTCAGGGCCGGCCTGGCCGATCACCGTCTCTCGCCGCTGCACCCGATTCACGGCCCCCTGATCAACGTACGCATCGACACCGCCGCCGCCCGCGGTGAGTTCGCGCAGGTGCTGGCGTACGCGTCCGGCCAGGATCTCCCTCCGGACGTCATCGGCCGTGGCCCCAGCAACTTCCAGGCCAACTCCGTGCTGGCGCTCGTCCGGACGGACCGCCTGCCCGAAGCCCACCGGCTCGTCGACAGCGTCAGTGTCAAGGACGCGGAGGACAGCTGGGAGGTGAACCGGTTCCTTTACGCGCGCGGTGTCCTCCGCGCCGCCTCCGGCGACCCGATGGGCGCCCTGGAAGACTTCCTCGAGTGCGGCCGTCGCCAGGTCGGCCGCGACACGGTGAGCCCTGTGGTCACGCCGTGGCGCTCGGCCGCCGCCGAGTGCCAGCTCACGCTCGGCCGAGTGCAGGCGGCCCTCGTCCTCGCAGCGGAGGAGCACCGGCTCGCCTGCGTGTGGGGCACCCCTCGCGTGGTGGGCCGCGCGCTGCGGGTTCTGGGTGAGGCCACTGGGGGCCGGCGCGGCCTGGAACTCACCGGCCAGGCCGTCGACATCCTGCGGGAGACCTCGCTGGACACGGAGCTGGGCGCCGCCCTCGTCTCCCACGGCCGCCAGCTCACCGCCGCCGGGCAACCGCGACAGGCCCGTCCCCTGCTCCGGGAGGCCGCCGCGGCCGCCCACCGCGTCGGTGCCACCCGCCTCCTGACGGTCGCCGAGCAGGCCCTCCGCGGCAGCGGGGCCCGCCGCGGCACCACCCACCTCACCGGCGAAGGCGCACTCACCCGCAGTGAACGCCGTATCGCCGCCCTCGCGGCGGAGGGCCGTACGAACGCCGAGATCTCGGAGCTGCTGCACCTCGCCCGGCGCACCGTGGAAACGCATCTGACCAGTACGTACCGCAAGCTCGGCATACGGCGACGATCGGAACTGCCCAGAGCGCTGAACAGCGACGGTCCCAGGAATCCGGTGGCCGGGGCGTAACGTGCCCCGTGCGGGGCACCCGGTCGGCGGGGCGTCGCCGCCGTGGCTCTGCCGCGCAAAGGTGCCGACCTCCGTGCTTCACGCGTGGTTCGGCCGAATTTGTTGTGTCCTGAACCAATCCCTCGGCCATGTGGCTACGAATCTGTAGTGACATAGGCGCTGAAAACGTCTGATGCACCAAACTGTGTGCACTTCGACAGGTCAGTGAGGGATTCTGGTGCAATCCGCCGATCGCGGACGGGAAGCCGGACAGCAATGGAGAAGCGCCGACCTGGACCAGCTGATGGTCCGGGCAGCTCAAGGGGACCAGGAGGCGTTTACCGGGGTCTATGACGAGGCTGTCGGCCCGGTCACCGGTCTGGTGCGCCGGGTCCTGCGGGATCCGGCGCAGTCGGAGGAGGTGGTCCAGGACGTGCTGGTCGAAGTGTGGCGCACGGCCGGACGGTTCAGACCCGACCGAGGCAGTGCGATGACGTGGATCATGACCTTGGCGCACCGCCGGGCTGTGGACCGGGTGCGCGCCTCGCAGGCGAGCATGGACCGTGAGCACAAGGCGGCGCTGCTCGACCGGGGCACGCCCTTCGACGAGGTGACCGAGCAGGTGGAGACCCGCGTGGAGTGGCAGCAGGTCCGCCGCTGCGTGCGGACCCTCACCGACATCCAGCGGGAGGCCGTCACCCTCGCCTACTACGGAGGGCTCACCTACAAGGAAGTTGCCGAGTCGCTGTCCCTGCCGCTCGGGACGGTCAAGACCCGATTGAGGGACGGCCTGATCCGGCTCCGCGACTGCCTGGGAGTGACCTCATGATCGCCGCCGACCTGCACACCTTGTCCGGCGCATACGTGCTGCACGCCCTTCCCGGGGATGAGCGCCGGGCTTTCGAGCAGCATCAGGCGGTCTGCGAAGCCTGCCGCCAGGAGGTGGCCGAACTTGAGGCCACGGCCGCGCGGCTGGGACGGGCGGTGGCGGTCACTCCGCCCGATGCCCTGCGGGAGAGGGTCCTTCGCCGCGTGGCCACCACCCGCCAGGAGTTCCACCCGCCGGCGGGCGACGGAGCCCGTCCCCGGGTGAGGCGGCTGCCCCGCCTGGTGCTCGCGGCCTCGGTGGCGGCCGCGGTGGCATTCGGCGGTGTTGCCGTGTGGCAGCACCAGGAAGCGGCGGACGCCCGCGCGTCAGTCCAAAAGGCCCAGGAACGGGAGGCCGGTGTCGCTGACGTGCTCACGGCTCCCGACGCCCGGCTGCGGAGGCAGAGACTGCCCGACGGCGGCGTCGCCACCGTCGCTGTCTCCCGTAGTCAGGACGCGGCCGCGCTCGTCGTCTCCGGTCTGCCGCAGCTGCCCGCGGACAAGGTGTACGAGGCGTGGTTGACCGGAAGTGGGAACCCGGTGCCGGCGGGACTGCTCAGCGGGGAGGCCGGCCGGCAACTGGCCCTGCTCGAGGGGCCGGTGGCCGAGGCCAAGGCCGTGGCATTCACCGTCGAGCCCGCCGGGGGCTCTCCACAGCCCACCACTGTCCCGCTCGGCTCGGTCGGCCTCCCGGCCTGAGGCGGGTGCGCCGGCCCTTGGGCCCCGGCCTGAGGCGGGTACGCCGGCCGGGTCGGGTCGCGGCCGTGCCCCGCAGTGGGGCTGTCCACGGGTGCCCCGGTGGGCCGAGGCGTGCCGGCTGAACTGCCGCGTGGCCCCGGACTGCCGGGGCCACGCGGCAAGACCTGACGTTGCCGCGCCTCGAGGGCTACTTGGGCATGAGGACAGTGTCGACGATGTAGACCGTGGCGTTGGCAGTGGGAACGTTGCCGCAGATCACGTTCGAGGCGCCGTTGACAACAGCACCGGCGAACGACGGAAGCCCGTCCGCCGGTCCGGCCGAGTCCAGGACGGCTGACTGCCGCGGCCGCGCCCACCACGCCGAAGACCATGACGCCGGCCGAGCCGGTACGCCTGAAGCGCAGCGCGATCAGTCCGAGGACGAGCGCGAAGGCCGCGAGGGTGACCAGAATCCCAGCTGGAGAAGGAGAACCTCCCCCTCGACCGACGCGGATCAGTAGACGTCACGGACGTACCGCTTGTCGGCGGCGAGCTGCTTGACGTACAGCGCGGCTCCGTCCTGGTCGAGGTCGCCGTAGGTGACGGTGATGTCGCGCAGCGCCTGGTCGACGTCCTTGGCCATCCGCGCGGCATCGCCGCAGACGTAGACGTGTGCGCCGTCCTGGAGCCAGGACCAGAGCTGGGGACCGTGTTCCCGCATCCGGTCCTGGACGTAGACCTTGGCGCGCTGGTCGCGCGAGAAGGCGGTGTCGAGGCGGCTGAGGGTGCCGTCGGCGAGGAAGCCGGTGAGCTCGTCCTCGTAGTAGAAGTCCGTGGCGCGGTGCTGTTCGCCGAAGAAGAGCCAGTTGGGGGCTCGGTGGCCACGGGCTCGGCGTTCCTCGAGGAAGCCGATGAAGGGAGCCACTCCGGTCCCGGGGCCGACCATCACCATCGGTGTGTCGGGGTCCGCCGGGGGCCGGAAGTGCGGGGAGCGCTGGACGAAGACCGGTACCGGGGTGTCAGCCGCGGCGTCGGCGAGGAACGGCGAGCACACGCCCTTGCGGGGGCGGCCGTTCAGGTTCTCGTACCGGACGACGGAGACCGTCAGTGACACTTGGTGGGGGTCGGTGAGCGGGCTGGACGATATCGAGTACAGGCGGGGCTGCAGGCGCTTGAGGACACCGGTCCACTCCTGCGGTGTGGCACGGACGGGGTGCTCGGTGATGACGTCGACGGCCTGGCGGCCCCAGGACCACCGGGCGAGTTCGCCCTTGTTGTCGGGGCGCAGCAGCTTCTTCATGTCGCGGTCGCCGGCGCGCTCGGTGATGAAGCCCAGCAGGGCGGGGGTGAGCTTGGTGATGTCCAGGTGCCGGCTCAAGGCGTCGGTCAGGGGGATCTCGCCGATGCCGGCGACGTCGACAGCGGCGGCAGGGTCAAGACCGGTGACGGCCAGCCATTCGGTCACGAGATCGGGGCAGTTGACGGGGTGCACGCCGAGAGCGTCACCGGCATCGTAGGCGAGCGGAGTCCCGCTTTCCCGAGTGTCGAAGGTGAACCGGCGGACCTCCTTGCCCGCGCCGGGGAGGCTGAGGAGCCGGTTGCAGGCCAGCCGGGCAGCGGCGGGGGCCGGCTTGGCGCTGCGGACGGGTGCGGCAGCCGGGGCAGAGGCCGGGCCGGTCGCCGGCTGTTCGGTGAGGTTGGTGAGGACCTGGTCGAGCCATGCGTGGGCAGAGGGCTCATAGTCGGGCTCGCAGTCGGTGCGCGGGGCAAGGCGTACGGCCCCGAGCTCGTCCAGCCGCTGGTCCAGGCGGCGTCCGTGGCCGCAGAAGTCGTCGTACGAGGAGTCTCCGAAGGCCAGGATCGCGTACCGCCTGCCGTCCATGCGCGGTGTGTCGGCAGCTGTCAGGGCGTCCCAGAACCCGGATCCGTTGTCGGGTGCGTCGCCGTCACCGAAGGTGCTGGTGATCAACAGCAGGTCGGCGGCGGGCGGCAGGGACCTGGGGTCCGTGTCGTCCATGCCGATGAGCGCAGCACGGTGTCCGGTTGCGGTGAGTCGGTCGGCGGTGGCCGCTGCGAACTCCTCGGCATTGCCCGTCTGCGAGGCCCACAGGACGACCACCTCACGGCCCTGAGAAGTGGCTTGCGTCGTCGTCGATTCCTCTGCGGTCTGCGGGGCGCGCGAGTACATGCCGGCGAGCACACCGTTCACCCACCGTGCGTGCTCCTCGCTGAACGGCGCACCGGCCGGCAGCACGGGAATGCCGGGCGCGCCTGATTCCAGTCCGGCCAGGAAGCCGACCAGGTACTGACGTTCGTGCTCGGCGAGCACGGGTGGTGGCGTGCTCTCCAGCCCGAAGACCGAGGCCGCGCCGGGCCGGACGGCGGTCGGCACGATCACCGTCGGCTCCGCGGTAGGGATGTTGGGGGGCGCCGGAGTCACGGCTGCCGGTGCGGCGACCTTCGCCAGTGTCACCGCGCACACCTTGAACTCGGGCTGGAAGGAGATCGGGTCGACGGCGTCGCTGGTCACCGCATTGACACTCAGGTACTCCCCGAACAGGTCGTTCCAGTGGAACGGTGCGAAGCAGCACCCCGGCCGCACCCGGTCCGTCACCACGGCCGGCAGTACGGCACGGCCGCGCCGGGACGCGATCTCCACCGGGTCGCCCTCCACGATCCCCAGCCGTTCGGCGTCCCCGGGGTGGAGCTCGACGAACGGCGTCGGGTTGAGCTTGTTGAGTTTGGCGACCTTTCCGGTCTTGGTGAGGGTGTGCCATTGATGCTGGAGCCGACCGGTATTGAGGACGAACGGGTAGTCGTCGTCAGGCATTTCGGCAGCAGGAATGTGCGGACGGGCGAAGAAGACCGCGCGGCCGCTCGCCGTCGGGAACACGGGACCGCCGTCCTCGGCCAGGTAGCGGATCGGGTTGCGGTCCGGGCCCTCGGCGGCCGCGGCGGGCCACTGCACGGATGTGGTGCGCAGCCGTTCGTAGGTCACGCCCCGCAGGTCGTAGCCGGTCTTCGGGTTCGCGGCGCGCTTGATCTCCTCGAAGATCTCCTCGGCACTGTCGTAGGAGAAGGCCTGCTCGTAGCCCATTTCGCAGGCGATGCGCGCGATGATCCGCCAGTCCGCCATCGCCTCCCCCGGCGGGTCGACGGCCGGCTGGGCGAGGGTGAGGTTGCGTTCGCTGTTGATCAGTACGCCCTCGGTCTCGGTCCACAGGGCGCCGGGGAGGACGACGTCGGCGTAGGCGTTGGTCTCGGTGTCGGCGAACACGTCCTGAGTGATGACGAGTTCGGCCCGTTCCAGCCCTTCGATGACGGTCCTGCGGTTGGCGACCGAGGCGACGGGATTGGTGCAGATGATCCAGCAGGCTCTGATGTCCCCGTCGGCCATTCGCTGGAACATTTCGACGGTGCCCTTGCCGGATCCGTCCTTGCGTACGGTGCCGGGCCCGATGTCCCACAGCTCCTCGACGAAGGCGCGGTCCTCGTCCACCAGCACCGACCGCTGTCCGGGCAGTCCGGGGCCCATGTAGCCCATCTCGCGGCCGCCCATGGCGTTGGGCTGGCCGGTGAGTGAGAACGGGCCGCTGCCCGGGCGGCATATCGCGCCGGTCGCCAGGTGCAGATTGATCAGGGCGTTGGTGTTCCAGGTGCCGTGGGTGGACTGGTTGAGCCCCATGGTCCAGCAGCTCATCCACTCCCCGGCTTCGCCGATCCACTCCGCCGCCGTGCGGATGTCGGCCTCCGGGATGCCGGTGATCTCGGCGACGGTCGCAGGCGGGTAGTCGGCCAGGAATTCAGGCATCGCCTCCCAGCCCTCGGTGCGCTCCGCGATGAACCCGGCGTCCGTGTGACCGTTCTCGTACAGGAGGTGCAGCAGACCATTGAGCAGAGCCAGGTCGGTCCCGGGCCTGATCTGCAGGAAGAGACCGGCCTTGTCCGCGGTGGCACTGCGCCGCGGGTCGACGACGATCAGTTTCGCGCCCGCTTTCACCCGCTCCATCAGCCGCAGGAACAGGATCGGATGGCAGTCGGCCATATTGGAGCCGATGACGAAGAAGACGTCCGCCTTCTCGAAGTCCTGGTAGGAGCCGGGCGGACCGTCGGCACCGAGGGAGAGCTTGTAGCCGGTGCCGGCGCTCGCCATGCACAGCCGGGAGTTGGACTCGATCTGGTTGGTGTGGATGAAGCCCTTGGCCAGCTTGTTCGCCAGGTACTGAGCCTCCAGGCTCATCTGCCCGGACACATAGAACGCGAACGCGTCGGGCCCGTGCTCGTCGATGACGGTCCGTAGTCGCCGTGCCGTGCTGGTGATCGCCTCGTCCACACCGGCGGGTACGGGCTCGGCCCCGCGCTCGGTGCGCACGAGTGCGGTGGTCAGCCGGCCGGGGGCAGCGAGCATGTCGGCCGTTGTAGCGCCCTTGGTACACAGCCGGCCGAAGTTGGCCGGGTGTGCCTTGTCGCCCGATGCCTTGAGCACCTTGCGGCGGCCGTCGGGGCCGGACGCGATGCCGAGGACCATCCCGCAGCCCACACCGCAGTACGAGCAGACCGTCCGCACCTGGGAGGCGCCCGTCGACGAGTCCTGTGGGGGCACCGTAGGGCCTTTCCGTTGACCGAAGCGTGCCCCGACGGTACGAAACGCCCATTACGCTGGTGTGACCCCGGCCGATCATGGGCGGTAACGCTCGTCACACACCCGCTGGACCGGCATTGTGAGGGTCGAACGGAATCACGCAGATGCCAGGTCAACACTCCCTCGGCCGATATTCACCTGGCCTCGGCACCAACCGTCGACGTGGGGGCCTGTCCACCACTCGGGGGACAGGCCCCATCCATGATCCTTCACTTGGTGACCGGGCGGCCTGCCGTGAAGATGTGCCGGATCCGGCGGAGGGCGCCCAGCTCGGTCAAGGGGTTGCCGTCGATGACGATGAGGTCGGCGCGCATTCCGGGAGCCAGGACGCCGGTATCGGAGAGTCCGAGTGCGTGGGCCGGGTTTACGGTGGCCATGTCGATGATCTCGCCGTATTCGAAGCCGAGCGAGGCGAAGAACTCGAGCATTCCGACGTAGTCGCCGAACCGCGCCCCCGGCACGCCGGCATCTGTGCCGGCGATGAACCGGACACCGGCCTCGCGCATCTCCTGAATGACCTCGACCATGGCCTTGCCGCGTTCGGGTCCCATCTGCTCGAGGAACAGCTGCCAGTCCCCGGAGATACAGCGGCAGACGGAGATGTCGTTGTCAACAATGCGCCGAGTGATCGCCGGGTCGTAGACGATGCCCTCCGCGGTACGCCAGGAGCAGTGTTCAATGGTTCGGACGCCTGCAGCCACACAATGACCAATGGTCTCGGTGCCGTGAGCGTGAGCGGCCACTCCCAGGCTGTAGCGTGCCGCTTCCTCAACGATCAGGCGCAGTTGGCGGGGGGTGAACTGCGCCTCCCACATGCGTGGACCACTCGGGGTGAGTGCGCCGCCCGAGGCCATCACCTTGATCACGTCGGCACCGGCTGCCGCGTTGCGGGCGATCTGTGCCCGGATGTCGTCGTCCGTGGTCACTTCACCGCCGAGAAAACCGCAATGACCACTGTGCGCGGTCAATGGTGCGGTCGCTGCGACGATACGGGGCCCGACTGTGGCCCCGGAGTCGATGGAGGAACGCAGCGCCACGGTGAGCCCGTCACGGTCACCGAGATCCCGTACGGTCGTCACCCCAGCGGCCAGCAGCTGCTGGGCGCGCTCCGCCATGGCGATGGAGAGCTCGCCCGGGTCGGCGTTCGCCACGGCGCTGATCAGGTCCGGACCCGCATCAAAGGCAAGGTGGACATGACAGTCCATCATTCCGGGCATCACTGTCGCTCCGGGACACCGCAACCGAGGTACTTGCGTATCCACCGACGCGTCCAGCTCGGCGGCGCTGCCTACAGCGGCAATGACGCCGGATTCGACGAGCACGGCGCCGTCGACGGTCACCTGATCCGCGGGCCCGGCGATGACACGATCCGCAGTGATCAGTACCTTGTTCACGATTTCCTCTCGCGTAAGGCGTGGGATATGGCGATGAGTTCACGGGCGTCGGCGCCCAGGTCGTTGCTGGCCGGTGACGCGATGCGAGCGGCGGACAACTCGGTGTGCGGGGACTCGGCCGTCGGCTTCAGCGCCAGCGCCTCGGTGATGTGCCGAGCGAGTCGGTCGGTCGGGCCACGGGCGAGATCGGCGTCAGGCGCGACACGCGTCAGGTAGGGGCTCAGGCGCACCAGTCCGTCGCGGCATTCGATGAGCCGACGGTAGAACCGCTGCTCGTGGGTACGACGCTGGTGGAGACGACGCCACTTGGAACCGGCCGGTGCCTGGTTCAGGACGAGTTCCGGGTAGGCGCTGGTGAGGACCGTCCACAGGGGAGTGAGCTCCTGGTGCATGCGGCGGTGGTGCACGACCGACCGCAGGCGGGTGATCAGCTGCACGCAGGCCGAGTAGCAGATTCCGATGAGGACGCTTCCCATGGCCCAGTTGGAGATGGACCAGTTCACCGTGTTGAACGCCTCGTGCGACCCGGGTTCGTCGATGCGCAGCACCACCAGGATCGTTCGGTTGACCGAGGCGATCGTCAGTCCGAGGAGTCCAAGGGCCATGGTCCGCAGGCCGAGTCCGAGGTGCCGGGACGCCCTGCGCCCGTAGCGCAGGGCCCAGAGTGCGGAGGCCAGATAGGCGTAGACGAAGTAGGCGTTGCCGATGATGTAGAACGAGGCGATGGCCGGCTCCGCCATGTACGGGGTACCCAATGAGTGACCGCGCATCGTCGCAGGTGTGGCGATGATGGAGATCATCAGGGCCATCACGGCACCGGCGAGGAGGCCGACGTTGATCCGTAGGCGCCGACGATAGGCGGCGTCCGTGTCGCGTGTGGAGGAGGCGAAGAACAGAATGAGGGCGAACAGGCCGGACATGTAGATCCCGTTGAACGCCACCTTGCCGACACCGACGGCCGTGGCCGCGTCGATCGCGCGGTTGACCTCGGAAAAGCTGAGGATTTCTCCGACCAGCAGCATGAGCAGGGAGGCGACAAGGAATCGCAGCACCCTGCCGTGTGGGGCACGTGCCAGGTCGATGCCCTTCCACAGCACCCCGATGCTCAGCAGGGCGATCAGAGGTACTTGGAACATCACATCCACCCCCAGTGGGGGTTCAGTGCGAAACGCAGCGGACCGAGAGCCGGGTCCTCGGACGTACGGGGAGTGACGTAGTCGATGACCACCGCCCACTCCTGGATGATCGTCGCTACCAGTTCGGCCTCGCGTTCGTAGTCCTCGGTGTAGCAGGTACGACGAAAGCCTCGTGTGGTCAAGTCGCGAGGGAAGTCCGGGCCGAGATCGGGGAGGTCCTCACTTATGTCACCGTCGTCCTGATGATTGGCGAGGATATGACCTATCTCGTGCAGGATAATATGATCTTGGTGAACGCGGGTGGTTTCTTCCTGATAAAAGATCACCTCCTCGTTCGGCCGGGACATCCAGAGCCCAAATGGACCTGGCACTGGAAGAGCCCAGGGAATCAGCCGGATGGGTTTGTTCAGATGTTCACCGAGTTTGAGGCATAACTCGTCGACGCGCAGGCGCGGTTGAATATCGAGTTTCCGTAGCAGATGCCTGCAGTGGCGACGGAGTTCACGTTCGCGTACGGTCACGCTTTCCTTTCTCATTCTCCAGGGCTGGAATCGGGGACGCCGTCCTGATCGAGGATCGCAATCATCTTGAGCAGTTGTCTGCGCATTACCGGCGTCATCGCGCCCGCCCTCATCGCGATCGCCCGCACCTGGTGATCGGCGAGTCTCTGCCGCAACAGCTCGTCCTCGGGGTCCTCTTGAGCGACCAGCCACTGAACCGTGATCGGCGGAGTCCCCGACGGGCGGTGGCCGTCGAAGAACTTGGCAAGACCCTCCAGCACGCTCAACGTCGGGTTGGTGTGCGAGCCGTTGCGGAGCATCGACAGATAGCTCCGGGACAAGGTCGTCGGATGCGACGGGTCAGTGGTGACCGCCTTGGCCACCTCGACGGTGGAGTACTCCCGTTGCCGCCCGTGGGCGTCGGTCCATCGCACCATCGCAAACAGCGAGTTCAAACGCTCGGCCAATGATTGCTGCTGTTCCCGGTCGCCCTCCGACTCCATGGCCACACTCCTCGCGCCAGTCGACCCGTCACGCCTTCAGGATGATACAGCCGTCACACTGCAGTACTTGTTGGACCTCAACTCATTCCACTAAGGCTCCACTTCGGCTCCGTGCTAATATATTGGACGTCTCGCCAACAAGTGCGCCATGCTCGAGTGCGGACAGATGCAGTGATCAAGGTCGCGGCTCCGGGGTACAGCGCGCACGTACCCCCAAGGCTCGGGTGAGGAGGCGCTTCACATGCGTATCAGCAACTCCGTGCTCCCGGCGGGGAAGCCGTGGTTGGATTCGCCCTGTTCCGAGTGGCGTTCACCACGCCGTCCCGGAGGTGCTCGTCCCTGCGGAGACCCGTCGCGGTGGCGGCACCTGCCAGAAGCCGGACTCTTAGCGGTTCGTGCATCCTTCGTACGGCCAACCCCCACGTACAGAACCGCAAGAGGATGCTCAGGAGTCACGCCCTGTGCATATACGCCGGTGCGCAGGCACTGGGCGGTCCGTCGCGGAATCGTCCCAGGCCTGGGCTGCGACTCCCTCTCTTCGCGCCCCGGCCAACGTGCTGGTGGGCCCGAACGATGGTGGAGGGGACGGATATCAGCCAGTCGATGTCGCCGGCTGCATCGGCTGCATCTGCCCTCGCCCGGGCCGCGCGGAGCGTTCCCTCCAAGGTGCCCTCCGTGGCCCGTCGGTGGAATCGGGTGCAAAGTGGTCCATGGCCCGTACCGCTGGGGCACGTCCCGCCAGGCCGTGCCAGTGCGGAACTTCCAGACGATCCCATCGCGGACCCGGTGGTCGTCCACCCGCTTCCGCCTGCGTAGAGACTCGGGCAGCAGTGCGCGGACGAACTCCCGCCCGGCATGGAGCAGTTCATGACGGCGTACTGCCCTGGGTCATCGAGTGCACCTTCGCCGAGGCCCGCGAGTACCTCGGCACGGGCCAGGCCCAGTTCCGCACCGCCCGCGCCGTCGAGTGGGCCGTTCACCCTGTTCCGCCACACGTTCACCGTCCTTTGGCACGCGCTGCACGGGCACCACCCCGTCGACTTGGCCGAGCTCTGTCACCGATCACCGTGGCACGTCACCAAAGCCGAGCCGTCCTTCGCTGACGACACGGCTGCCGAGCTCCGCCGCGGGACCAACGAAACCGCGAAAGTCGAGGATGGGCGTGGGCCAGTTATCCAATGGCCCCGGTACGCATCGACTTTCGCTTCATTCCGATGCAGCACCGGATCCCTTTCCTTCGCCGTTCGCCAAGCATCCGACTTCAGTCGGATGCCGGCGATGCGCGCCCTCCTGCGCGCGTATGGAGATGCTTACTCAAACTCCGTTCTATTGGACAAAAGTGGAGGCTATCTCGGTATGAAATACCAGTCCACAAAAACGGTCGCGCCACGTATTCCGCATCAATTGTTCACCGAAGCCGCATCCACTCGACCGCGGGAGCGGACGGACCGCAAGGCCATACGCGTACTCGCCGTGGAGAGCGAATCCCAGGACGCCGACCTGCTCATTCTGGGACTGCGCCGACATGGATACACGGCGGAGCAGGTCCGGACCGGCGCCGAGGCGCTCCAGCAGTATCGGAAGGCCGACCTGCTCCTCGTCGACCTGGATCTGCCGGACCTGGACGGTGTGGAACTGTGCCGCAGTATTCGGGCCGTCTGTGACGTCGCCATCATCGTCGTCACGGCCCGCGACACGGAACTCGACAGGGTTCTCAGTCTGCGTGCGGGAGCGGACGACTATGTCGTCAAGCCATGCAGTCTGACCGAATTGACCGCTCGAATAGAAGCCGTGATGCGCAGGGTCCGGCTGCAGCCGTTCGTTCCCAAGGACGTCATCGCGGTCGGCTCGCTGCACATCGATCACCGCGCCCGGGAAATCCAACTCGACGGCCGGCACATAGAGGTGACCCGAAAGGAATTCGATCTGCTCTATCTGCTCGCCTCACGGCCGGGCAGTGTCTTTTCGCGCAGACAGATCATGACCCAGGTGTGGAGCGACCCCCGAGCGAAACCCGGCCGGACCATAGATACGCACGTCAGCAGCCTGCGCAGTAAACTCGGTTCCAGCCGGTGGATCACCACGGTGCGCGGTGTCGGATTCCGTTTCGGACCTTCCTGATTTTTATCGGCGGCAGCCGCACGGCTGTTGCCCCGACTGCTGAATCCTCTCCCGGGGACTCCTCCAGGAACTCCGGCACGTCGCAGGCCCTGTGACAGAGGATCCGGGACCCGTCGATCAACGGCGATCGCGGTTTCCGGACCGGCACAGCCCCTGGGCCCCGGTCGTGGGTCCCGGACGACGCGGCCGACGACGCGCGCATGCGGCCCTCAGCGGCCCGATCGCCCGGCCGTGAGCCATTCCAGGAGTGCCACCACCTCCAGCAGCCCCGGTAGACCCAGGGACCGACCGTCAATGCAGTGGCGTGGGGCCGACAGCTACCCCAGGATCGAGCGTCGCGACCAGATCAACGTCCCGGTGCGCGGCCTTCCTTACGCGCATCTGTCTGCTCCGAGGGTCGATGACGATCCCCGGACGGCGGTGACCCGGCGGCGGTCACAACGGCGGGTTGCCGTGCTTGCGGGAGGGCAGGTCGGCGTGCTTGGTGCGGAGCATCGCCAGGGACCTGATGAGCACCTCGCGCGTCTCGGCCGGGTCGATGACGTCGTCGACAAGGCCGCGTTCGGCCGCGTAGTACGGGTGCATCAGCTCGGCCTTGTACTCCTTGACCATGCGGGCGCGCATCGCCTCGGGGTCCTCGGCGTCGGCGATCTGCCGCCGGAAGATGACGTTGGCGGCACCTTCGGCGCCCATGACGGCGATCTCGTTGGTCGGCCACGCGTAGGTGAGGTCCGCGCCGATGGACTGGCTGTCCATGACGATGTAGGCACCGCCGTACGCCTTGCGCAGGATCAGGGAGATCCGGGGGACGGTCGCGTTGCAGTAGGCGTACAACAGCTTCGCGCCGTGGCGGATGATTCCGCCGTGCTCCTGGTCGACACCGGGCAGGAAGCCGGGGACGTCCAGGATGGTGACGATCGGGATGCTGAAGGCGTCGCACATCTGCACGAAACGCGCCGCCTTCTCGGAGGCCTCGATGTCGAGCACCCCCGCGAGGGTCTGCGGCTGGTTGGCGACGATGCCCACCACCTCACCGTCCAGGCGCGCCAGGCCGCAGATGATGTTGCGGGCCCAGCGCTCGTGGACCTCCAGGTAGTCGCCCTCGTCGACGAGTTCCTCGATGACCTTGGCCATGTCGTAGGGGCGGTTGCCGTCGGCCGGGACCAGGTCCAGGAGCGCGCTGCTCCGGCGGTGGGCCGGGTCGCCCGAGACGGCCGTCGGAGGCAGCTCGCGGTTGTTCTGCGGGAGCATCGACAGGAGGTAGCGCACCTCGGCGATGCACGTCGCCTCGTCGTCGTACGCGAAGTGGGCCACACCGCTCGTCTCGGCGTGCACGTCCGCGCCGCCGAGGCCGTTCTGGGTGATCTCCTCGCCGGTGACCGCCTTGACGACGTCCGGGCCGGTGATGAACATCTGGGACGTCTCGCGCACCATGAAGACGAAGTCCGTGAGGGCGGGGCTGTAGGCGGCGCCGCCCGCGCAAGGGCCCAGCATCACCGAGATCTGCGGGATCACCCCGCTCGCCCTCGTGTTGCGCTGGAAGATGCCGCCGTAACCGGCCAGCGCGGAGACGCCCTCCTGGATACGGGCGCCCGCACCGTCGTTCAGCGACACCAGCGGGGCCCCGGCCGCGACGGCCATGTCCATGATCTTGTGGATCTTCGTGGCGTGGGCCTCGCCCAGCGCCCCTCCGAAGATGCGGAAGTCATGGGCGTAGACGAAGACCGTACGGCCCTCCACCGTGCCCCAGCCGGTGACGACACCGTCGGTGTACGGCTTCTTCGCCTCCAGGCCGAATCCGGTGGCCCGGTGCCGGCGCAGCTGCCCGACCTCGTTGAAGGAACCCGGGTCCAGCAGCAGCTCGATGCGCTCCCGGGAGGTCAGCTTGCCCTTGGCGTGCTGCGCCTCGGTCGCCTTCTCGCCGGGGCCGGCCAACGCCTGGGCACGAATCTCCTGAAGTTCCGCCACTCGCCCGCGCATGTTGCCGAGTTGGTGCCTCTCCCATGGGTGGTCGTCCAGGACGGTCATCGTTCTTCCTCCGGTGTCGGGCTCTTGGGTCGCGCCTGCCTCGGCAGCGCCCGGAGGCGTCCACCGACGAGCACCGCCTGGGGCGGCAGCCGACGTACGACCTGCCGCGGCGCGCGTCCCCTGATCGCGGCCGCGGCGGCGTGGTCCCTGCCGCAGGGCACATCCACGACGGTCCAGTCGGCGGGCCGTGACGGGGTGTGCGGCCCTTCGTCTCCGAGGTACACGTCCGACATCCAGCCGCCGACCCCGATGCCGGTCCCCTTGAGGTACGCCTCCTTGCGGGCCCACAGCCGGGCGAACACAGCCGGGCGGTCCCCTGGCGCATGCCCCTCCAGCTCGAGCCGCTCGCTCGGGTGGAGTGCCGAGGCGCACACATCGACACGCTCCGGTCGCGGTAGCCGCTCCACATCGACGCCGACCGGTGAGCGGGCCACGCCGATGAGGACGGCGCCCCGGCTGTGCGACAGCGAGAAGTGCGCAGCCGAGTCGACCAGCACCGGGCGCCCGTGCGGGCCGCCGCACCGAGGACATTCCGCCCGTGAGAAGGCGATGTCCTGCGGCGCCTTACTCAAGTACGCCGCCAGCAGCCGCCGCAGCGCGATGTGGGCGACCACGTACCGCTCGCGGTCGGCGGGCCGCCGGAACGCGTCCGCGCGACCGCGCTCGGCTTCGTCCAGCTCGTGCAGCGCGAGTGGGCCGTGCAGGCCGGCCGTCTCGGGCGCGGGCAGCAGCCAGAGGTCCAGCCTCCCCAGCCGCAGCCGCGGCTCGGCCCCGAGCGGTGGCCTCGGGGCGGTCATGCGGCCCGGTTTCGTACGTCGTCCAGCAGGCGGGCCTGGCGCAGCGTCTCCTCGGCCGGAGCGGCGCCGGCGCGCGCGGAGGCGACGAAGGCGGCGATCGTGGCGGCCACCTGGTCGTGGGGTGCCAGCCGGATCTCCTCATGGTCCCCGCCCCGGTGCAGTTCGATCACCGGGACGAAGTCCGCCGGCGGGGTGAACGCACGGTCCGCCGTGATCCGGCCCGCACTGCCCCACAGCTCGTACCGGGAGAGGTACGCGTGCTCGATACCGAAGGTGATCTGTGCCGTACTCCCCTCGCGTGTGCGCAGGAGGGCGGCGCCCGAGGTCTCGACCTCGCGACCGCGCCCCCGCGTGAGCTCGGCCCCGACGACCTCCAGTCCGGGGCCGAGGAAGTGCAGGGCCGCGCGCAGGGGGTAGAGGCCGACGTCCGCCAGCGCGCCGCCGCCGAGCTCGGGCCGGTGGCGGATGTCCGTGTCCGCCGGGGCCGGGATGGTGAACGCCGCGTGCAGCGCCCGGAGTTCGCCGATCGCGCCGTCGGTCACCAGGCGCCGCACCGCTTCGTGCCGCGGGTGGTGGACGAACATGACGTTCTCCATCAGCGCCAGCCCTCGGTCCCGGGCCAGGTCGAGGAGTTGCCCGGTGCGGGTGGCGTTCGTCGTCAGGGGTTTCTCCGCGAGCACGTGCTTGCCGGCGTCGAGAGCGGCCTCGACCCATCGGTCGTGCAGCGAAGCGGGCAGCGGCACATAGACGGCATCCACCTCCTTGAGGTCCAGCAGCTGGGCGTAGCCCCGCACCGCGCGGCCGCCGAAGCGCTCCGCGACCCGTTCCGCCTTCTCCAGGGAGCGGCTGGCGACCGCGACGACCTCGGTGTCCGCATCGGCCTCGAAGCCGGGGAGCATCCGGCGCACCGCGATGTCCGCGCAGCCGATCACCCCGATGCGTACCGGTTCGCTCATCGGGCAGTCACCGCCGTCGCGTTGAGGCACGCCAGCAGGGTGCGCCCCTGGACGTTGACGTAGTGGCCGTGCCGGACCAGGGAAGTGAGCTGTGCCGGGGTGACCCAGGCGTAGCCGGGCGGCGGGTCCTGCGGTGCCTCGGCCTCGCCCGCGTCCACGATCAGCCAGCGGCTCTCGGCGTTGAGAAAGCGCCCGCCCTCCTCCGAGTGAACGGCCTCGTAGCGAATACGGTCTCCGCGCGCACGCAGCACCGTGTCGAGGAAGCGCGGCCGGTCCCGCGCGTCGAGGTGGGCGTAGTTGTCCGGGGTGCACTGCACGGTGGGGCCCAGCTCGATGGTGTCGAGGAAGCCGCCCTCGACACGGGCGTGCACCAGGACGTGGGGCACGCCCTCGAACTCACGTGTGAGAAAGGCGGTGACACCCTGGCCCACCGGTTCGAAGAGGGGCTGGGTCCACCCCGTGACCTCGCGGTTGCCCGCCCGCACGGACACCGCCACCACCCGGAAATAGCGGCCGTCCTCGTGCTCGATGGCGCTCTCGCCGCGCTTCCACCGGGGAACGCTCGCGAGCGGGACACGCTCGGCCCGCACATCGTGCCGGGCGCGTTCCCCGGTGATCCAGGAGAACAGCTCGATGTCGCTGAGCAGCGCTCCCGCTCCGGTGTCCGGGTGGGGCAGGCAGGACAGCACGGTGCGCGAGTCCATGTTGACGACGTTGTCCCGGTGCAGCAGTTCGCTGATCTGGCCGAGGGTGAGCCAGCAGAAGTCGTCCAGCAGCGGCACGTCACCGGTCGCTTCCACGAGCATGTTGCGGTTGGACTTCCGGTAGAACCACGAGCCGTGTTCGGACTGCATGACATCCGCGATGACACGCCCGCGGCGCGGACCGACGAAGTACTCGATGTACTTGACGTCCGCGCCCTTGTGGACCTTGGTGTAGTTGCTGCGGGTGGCCTGGACCGTGGGCGAGAGCTGGAGCAGGTTCGGGTTGCCCGGCTCCATCTTCGCCTGCATCAGGAAGTGCGGCACCCCGTCGAACTCCCTGACGAGGATGCCCAGGATGCCCACCTCGGGCTGCTTGATGATGGGCTGGTACCAGTCGGCGTACGGACCGTCCCCGTAGGGACCGTCCTCCTCCGTGACGTGCAGCCCCTCGACGGTGAAGAAGCGGCCGCTGCGGTGCGCGAGATTGCCGGTGCGCTCGTCGAACGACCAGCCGTCCAGCTCCGCGAACGGTATGCGGTCCACGCGGAACTCATTGACCCGGCCGCGTTCGGCCAGCCAGGCGGCGAAGTCCCCGGTGCGCAGCTGGACGCCTTCCGCGGCCGCCGCGGACAGCGCGATGCGGGACGGCAGACGCGCGTCCGCGCGCGCCTGGAGCGGAGATCGAAGGGACGGAGAAAGCATCAGAGGGCTCCCTGGGGCCGTGCGCCGGACCGCGGGGGTCGGACACGACGGCGTGGGTGAAGTCGGCGGGGTATCCGCCGGTGGTGGTCGGGCCGGAAGCCCGGACTCGCCACCTGCGGCACGAGGGCACGCGGCTTCTCGATGGAGATGAGGTGCTGACCACCGGCGCCCTGGTACTCGAAGCGGGCCCCGAAGACCGAGTCCTTGCCGCAGGTGGTCGATGATGTCCTCCACCGGGACGGCAAACCCGACGCCACGTTGACCGTCCCGGACCGCAGGCCGAGGGCGAGCAGCCGGTCGATGACGGTGACCACGTCCTTGTCGTCGATGAGGTCGCGGGCGGCCCCCTTGGGCTCCCGCGCCAGCGTCGGCAGAAGCTGGTGCTCGGGTGGCCGGGCCGGACGGGATGCCCGAGCCGCAGAGTCAGGTGGTCGGCCCCGGAGTCGCGGAGTACCTCCTCAAGAGCCGGCTTGTGTGCGCCGTACGGTGTGCATGGCGTCACCGGGGTGTCTCCCCTGCCGGAGCCCCTCGGGCGGCCCGTACATGCCGGCGGCAGCGGTCGGGAGGAACAGCAGCCGCTGCCCGCCCGCCACGCACCGCTTCGCGACCTCGCGCGGCGGCGCCGCCTCACGCGTGACGTACGCGTCGGAGGTGCCACTCGCCCGGGAAACCCCTGCCGCGAGGGCCACGGTGTCCGGATACCGGCCGACCGGCGGGCGCAGGTTCCGCGCCAGGAACCCGGTTCCCGCAATGTCCATACGTCGTCGTCCCGATCTCTGGGAGGAAAGTGGCCGGCAGACTCAGCCGCGCGCGGCCACGAACTCCTTGATCGAGGCGGTGACGTAGTCCAGCATCTCGTCGGTGAGCGCCGGATAGACCCCGATCCAGAAGGTGTGGTCGGTGATGATGTCGCTGTTCGTCAGGTCGCCCACGATCCGGTGCGGCCCACCGATGTAGGCCGGGTGCCGGGTCAGGTTGCCGCCGAACAGCCGGCGGGTGCCGATCTTCCGGTCCTCCAGGAAGGCCACCAGCTCGGCGCGGCTGAACGGCGCTTCGGGGTCCACCGTGAGCACGAAGCCGAACCAGCTCGGGTCGGAGCGGGGGGTGGCCTCCGGGAGCAGCAGACCCGGTACGCCGTCCAGGCCGTCCCGCAGCCGCCGCCAGTTGCGCTTCCTGGCGTCGATGAAGTCGTCAAGCTTGGCAAGCTGGGTCAGCCCCAGGGCCGCCTGGATGTCGGTCGCCTTCAGGTTGTAACCGACGTGGGAGAAGATGTACTTGTGGTCGTATCCGGCGGGCAGGGTGCCCATCTGATACCTGAAGCGCTTGAGGCACTTGTCGTTCTCGCCGGGCTCGCACCAGCAGTCCCGGCCCCAGTCCCGCAGCGACTCCACGATCCGGGCGAGGCCCAGGTTCGAGGTCAGCACGCAGCCGCCCTCACCCATGGTGAGGTGGTGCGCCGGATAGAAGCTGACGGTGGTCATGTCGCCGAAGGAGCCGGTGAGCTTCCCGTCGTACAGCGAGCCGACCGCGTCGCAGTTGTCCTCGATCAGGAACAGGTCGTGTTCCTCGGCGAGTTGGGCGATCTCGGTGACGGGGAACGGGTTGCCCAGCGCGTGCGCGATGATGATGGCCCGTGTCCTCGGGCCGATCGCGGCCGCCACCCGGTCGGCTGTCGCGTTGTAGGTGGTGAGGTCCACGTCCACGAAGACCGGGACGAGGCCGTTCTGCAGGATCGGGTTGACGGTTGTCGGGAAGCCCGCCGCGACGGTGATCACCTCGTCGCCCGGCTTCAGCCGACTGTCCTCCAGGACGTGCGAGGTCAGCGCCGACACTGCCAGCAGGTTCGCCGACGAACCGGAGTTGGTGAGGTGGGCCTTGCGGCGCCCCAGCCGGCGGGCGAAGGCCGACTCGAACGTGCGGGAGCTCCGCCCGGCGGCGATGCGCATCTCCAGCGCGGCCTCCACCAGGGCCGTCCGGTCCGCCTCGTCCAGCACCGCGCCGGACGGCCAGATCTCCGTCGTACCGGGGACGAACTCCCGTTGTGGGGAGACCTCCTGGTGGTACTTGCGGACCTCTTCGAGTACCAGTTCCTTGCGGTCGCTCACGGTGATTCCTCTTCCATGTCCGGTGCGTTGGCCGTGACGCCGAGCGGTGGGTGCCCCGGCGGCAGTACGGGCGCGAGCAGATCGCGCAGGGAGTCGTCGAGGTGCCGGCGCGGCCGCCAGCCCAGCAGCCGCTCGGCGCACGCGATGTCCAGCCGTTGCCACGCGACGTCGGTGCGCGAGGGCGGGCCTTCGGCGTCCTCGACGACCGGGACCTCCAGACCGCTGAGCGAGACCATCCGGTGGATCAGCCCGCGCATCGGGACCGCCTCGCCGCGGCCCACATTGATCAGCCGGCCCGTGACGGCCGCTCCCGGTGCCGTGGCCGCGGCCAGCACCGCGGTGACGACGTCGCCCGCGTCCACCAGGTCGCGGGCCGCTCGCAGCGGCGGGAGCCGCAGCTCCGCGGCCTTCTCGCCGCGCGCGACGGCCCGCGCGGCCTCACCGAGATGGGCCGCGACCCGGCCGAAGAGACTGCCCTCCGGCACTCCGGCCCCGATCACGTTGGCGAGCCGGAGCACCACGCCGTCGACGCCCCGCTCGGACGCGGCGCGCAGGACGGCCCGTGTGCCCAGGAGCTTGGTGCGTCCGTACGCGGTGACCGGGGCCGGCACGTGGTCCTCGCCGGTGGCGGCGTCCGGTGCGCCGGCCCCGTACTCGTGGACGCTGCCGAGCTGGACCAGCCGTACCGGCGGGCCGGACGGCCCGGCGAGCGCCGCGACGAGGCGCTCGACCAGTTCGGCGTTGCCTGCGGCCATCTGTTCCTCGTCTGCCCGCCAGGCCCGGCCGGCCGCGTTGACCACCACGTCGGCGCCGGTCGAGTCGAGGAGCCCGGCGATCTCCTCCGGCGACGCAGCGAGCAGATCCAGGCGTACCGGCGTACGGTCCTGCACGGGGTCGTACCCACCGGTGCGCGACACCGGGTGGACCCGGGCGCCGAGCGCGGCGAAGGCCTCGCCGATGTGGCGGCCCAGGAATCCGGTGCCGCCCAGGACGACGACCGAGAGCCCGGCCACCGGGCGCGCGTCAGGCCGCACGGCTCGCCCCGTGCTTGACGGCCTTCCACCAGCCGGGGTTGTCCCGGTACCAGGCGACCGTCTCGGCCAGGCCCTCCTCGAAGCCGGTCAGCGGGGCGTAGCCGAGCCGCTCACGGATCTTGGACTCGTCGATCGAGTACCGCAGGTCGTGCGCCTTGCGGTCCGGGACCCGGCGGATCATCTCCTCACCCGCGCCGGTCAGTTCGAGCAGCTTCTCGGTGAGGGCGAGGTTCGTGTACTCGTTGCCGCCGCCGATGTTGTAGATCTCGCCGGGCTTCCCGTGGTTGAGCACCAGGTGGATGCCGCGGCAGTGGTCGTCCACGTGCAGCCACTCGCGGACGTTGCGCCCGTCGCCGTACAGCGGGACCCGGCGGCCCTCCAGCAGATTCGTGACGAACAGGGGAATGACCTTCTCGGGGTGCTGGTACGGCCCGTAGTTGTTGGAGCAGCGCGTGATGGACAGGTCCACGCCGTGTGTGCGCCAGTACGTCCGGGCGACCAGGTCCGAGCCGGCCTTCGATGCGGCGTACGGGGAGTTGGGCGCCAGCGGCCACTCCTCGGTCCAGGACCCCTCCTCGATCGAGCCGTACACCTCGTCCGTGGAGACGTGCACGACCCGTTCCACGTCGCTCTCCAGCACGGCGTCCAGCAGGGTCTGGGTGCCCAGGACGTTCGTGCGGAAGAATTCACCGGCGCCCTCCAAGGAGCGGTCGACGTGGGACTCGGCCGCGAAGTGGACCACGGCGTCGTGGCCCGGTACCAGTTCGCGCATCAGGTCGCGGTCGCAGACGTCGCCGCGGACGAACACCAGCCGCTCCTGCGAAGCGGGCAGGTTGTCCAGGTTGCCCGCGTAGGTGAGCTTGTCCAGGGCGGTGACCTGGGCGCCCGCCCAGCCGGTGTACTCGTCGGCCAGCAGTTTGCGGACGAAGTTGGAGCCGATGAAACCGGCCGCTCCGGTGACCAGGATCCTCATGCCGCCACATCCACTCGGGTGTGGTCTCCGACGACCAGGCAGTGATGGTCCGCGCCGCGGCCGGTGGTGCCGACGGAGGCGGCGCGCCCGATCAGCGAGTGGCGCAGGCCATGGACGCCGGTGACCGATGCTTCGTCCAGGGCTATGGAGCTCTCCAGCCGGCTGTTGGTCACCAGGCAGTCCCGCCCGATCGAGGTGTACGGGCCCACATGGCTCCCCTCCACGACGGTGCCGGTGCCGATGATCGCCGGGCCCTCGACCCGGGACCGCAGGATGCGCGCCCCGGCCTCGACCACGACCTGGCCGACGAGGACACTGCCGGCGTCGACGTGACCGTCGACGCGCCGGCTCAGGCCGTCGAGGAGATGGCTGTTGCACTCCAGGACGTCCTCGACCTTCCCGGTGTCTTTCCAGTAGCCGTCGTACCGGCTGGCCCGGACGTCCGCGCCGGAGGAGAGCAGCCACTGGATGGCGTCGGTTATCTCCAGCTCGCCGCGGGCGCTGGGCCCGATGGCCTCCACCGCCTCGTGGATGGCGGGCGTGAGGAAGTACACACCGATCAGCGCCAGGTCGCTGCGCGGCTCCTGCGGCTTCTCCACCAGGCGCAGCACCTCGCCGTCAGGACCGAGTTCGGCGACCCCGAAGGAGCGGGGGTCCGCCACCTTGTACACGACGACCTGGGCGGCCGGGCGGTGCGTGGTGAACTCCTCGGCGATGCCGGCGACTCCGTCGGGCAGCATGTTGTCACCCAGGTACATCACGAAGTCGTCGTCGCCGAGGAAGTCGCGGGCGATGGAGACGGTGTGGGCCAGTCCGCGTGGCGCGTCCTGGGGAATGTAGGTGATCCGCAGACCGAACCGGGAGCCGTCGCCGAGCACGGCCTCGATCTCGGGCCCGCGGTTGCCGACGATGACGCCGACCTCGGTCACCCCCAGATCCCGGACGCCCTGCAGTACGTGCACCAGGACGGGCGTGTTCGCGATGGGGATGAGCTGCTTGGGCATCGAGTAACTGAAAGGCCGCAGGCGGGTACCGGACCCGCCTGCAAGCACCAGAGCCTTCATCGAGAGGTCCTTTCGGTTCGTGTGTTCATGCCGGTCCCTTCGAACGCGGTGACCACCTCCCGGGCCTGAGCGTGACGTGTGACCTCGCTGAGTCAGAGCCGCTCTTGGGCCGTACCGAAGCGTCGGACGATCGGCATCTCCACGTACCGGTACAGCAGCCATGCCAGGGCGACGGAGACGACAAGTGCCGATGCGAGATAGGCGATCACCATGGCCACTGAGTCGAACGGGCCGTGCAGCACCTTGATGTTGAGGGTGTAGAGCACCAGGTAGTGGCAGAGGTAGAAAGCGAACGACGCATTGCCGAGCAGCACCATCGTTCTCGACGACAGGAACGTCGGGTGCCGTGCGATGTCCCGCTGTGCGGCGGCGACGACGAGCAGCACACAGGAGATGAAGAGGGGTGCCCGCCAGCCGAACAGCAACGGGCTGTAGCTCGCCACGAGGTAGCAGGGCACGAACGAGACCAGTACCCACGGCAGGCTCACACGCGGGAAGCGGCCGGAGGTCACCAGGAGCGCGGCGAACACCCCGGCGAAGAAATCGCAGAGGCGGCCGAGCGGGAAGACGTAGGCGAACCACATCTCGAAGCCGGCCGCGTTCTGCTCGCCCACGAGCTTCCCGGCGGGCAGGACGTCCGCGAGGATCGGTATGAGGAAGGCGCCCGCCACGCAGAGGGCCAGGCCCGTCCAGGCCGCACGGCGGCCCATGCCGCGGAACCACCGGATGACGAGGGGAAACACCAGGTAGAACACTGCCTCCACGGCGAGGGACCAACCCGGCGCAAGGACACTGAAGTTGACCTGCGGGTTCGGTACCCACACCTGGACGAGGCTGCCGTAGGCGAGCAGGTCCTGCCACCGGACACCCACGTCCCACAGCAGCACCGTCGCCGCGACGCCGACTACGTAGTACAGCGGCAGAACCTTGACGAACCTGCGGCGGTAGAAGCCGCCGGTGCGGTCGGTGGAACGTGCGGACCAGGCGAGGACGAAGCCACTGAGGATGAAGAAGAAGCCCACTCCGAGGCCCGCCAGCGCACCGGCCGCGGCATTGAAGCTCGCGTTGGTCCGCTGGTCGGCGAAGGTGGGAAAGACAGGGCTCGAGGCGTGGCTGACGAAGACCGCGAGCGCCGCGAACAAGCGCAGTCCGGTCAGCGAGTCGAGCCTGGCACGGCCGAAGTGGGCGGGCGGCGCCCCCTCCTGGGGGGCTGCCGCCCGCTTGCGTATCTCCGCTCTGTCGAGGGAAGTCACAGCTTTCTCCTCGTCATCACGGCCGCCACGGTCGCGAGGCTCTCGTGGCCGAGCACGGTGGCCGGGCCGCCGTCATCGAGCACCACGGTCGTCGATTCCTGTGTCATGAACTTTTCTCCGAGCGAGGGGGGCTGGGGCGAGCTGGGGACACCGAAAAGGGGACGCCGTGGAACGGCGTCCCCTTCACGCGACCACCCGGAGCATCGCCCCGGAGGTCAACTGGTTTGGATTCTCACGACATCGCGGGCGTGATGTTGTGATTGGACCGGAACAGGTTGGCCGGGTCGTACTTCGACTTGACCTGGGCGAGCCGTTCCCCTGTGGCCCCGGGGAAGACCGCGTTCCGGATCTGCTCCTGCGTCACGTCCATGATGAAGTTGACGTAGGCGCCGGAGTCGGACTGCCGCATGGCGGTCATGAACTCATCGACCCAGGTGGCGTGGACGTCGGCCTCGGCCGCGTCGGCGTAGATGGCGGACAGGTGGGCCATGATCTTGCTCTGTCGGTGAGCGAAGGCCGTGGCGTCGTTCGGGACCCGCGCCATGGCTCCGCCGAGCACTCGCAGTTGCGCCCCGGCGACCATCGCACTCGAGGCGGTGACGCGCTCCAGGATGAGCTCGGCGGTCTCGCGGTCGACCTGGTCGATGAACATGTTGCGCGAGACGGAGATGGGGTGCTCCAGGGGGTCCGCCGGGGGGAACATCCCTGTGTACGGCATGGCCTGCACCATGTCGGCCAGCGGCGGGACGATCGCCCGGAACCGGCCGATGACCTTCTCGCCCTTCTCCGCGGGGCCGGCGTAGCACAGCATCGCCAGAATGATCGGCTTGCCGTGGTACTCCGCGGGCACGAACGGGAAGGGGGGTGCCGTCCACACGTTGATGATCGTGGAGAGCTCCTCGGGGGCGGCCACCGCCTCGGCGACGAAGGCCTCGAGGATCTCGGGGGTCACGGGGGTCACCATCATGCCGCCGTACACGCCGTCGAGCTCGTGCAACCGGAACTTGAAGCGGGTCACCACCCCGAAGTTGCCGCCACCGCCACGGATGGCCCAGAACAGGTCGGGGTGGTCGTGCTCGTCCACCACCAGCAGTTCGCCTTCGGCCGTGACGATTTCCGCGGCCAACAGATCGTCGATGGTCATTCCGTGCTTGCGGGTCAGGTAACCGATGCCGCCACCCAGGGTGATGCCCCCGACCCCGACGAGGCGGCCGTCGCCGAATCCGGTCGCGAGCCCGTGCTCCGCGGCGGCTTCGGCGTACTCGCCGGCGGTGATGCCGGTCTCGGCCCAGGCGGTACGGGCCTCGACGTCGATCTCCAGCGCCCTCATGTTGGACAGGTCCAGGACGATGCCGCCCTCACAGACACTGTGCCCGGCCGGGCTGTGTCCACCGCTGCGGATGGCCAACTCGAGCCCGGTCTCTCGCGCCAGCGCCACGACGCTCGCCACCTGTGTGGCGTTCTTGGGGCGCACGATGACGGCGGGCCTGCGGTCGATGTCGCCCGCGTACACGCTGCGCGCCGCTTCGTACTCGGCACCACCAGGCCTGATGACCTGTCCGTACTGCTCATCGGTGAGTTCCCCGACAGATAGGGGAATGCGGCCGAGAGGTGCTGTCACAGAGTGACTCCTTAATATCCGTCGCTGGTTGATTTGTGTCTCCGGTCCACGAGATTCTGTAGACGCTCCGACCCTGCCACCCGAGTCTTTTCCCTGTCAAACCCCGGAGGAAAGTCCCGATTAAACTCGAGCGGCATCGAGTTGCCCATTCCCAGCATGCGGAAACGTGCTGTCGCGGCGGATTTCACACGCGACGGAGGCACTATTTCAGTACGAGGCTCCCGCGCTGCGACACGAAGCTCTTCGATGTATGCCCTATTCAGATTGCCCTGGCCTCGATGAGGCAGAACCCGGGCCCCCCGAGCTGGCCCACGGATACGACCTCGAGGCCCGCCCGGTGGCACACCTCGTCGAACTCGGCGCGGGTGCGCTCCCTGCCGCCCCAGTTCACCAGCATGTTGATGTCGCCGAGGTAGAGCCCCACGGCATGGGGGTCCACCACCTCGGACAGGACGGGTTCCACGATCAGGACGCGTCCGTCCGCCGGAAGCACCTCGCGGACGTGGCTGAGGATCGTGACGCACCGGTCGTCCGACCAGTCGTGCAGGATGCTCTTGATCAGGTAGACGTCGGCGCCTTCGGGAACGGACGTGAAGAAGTCCCCCGGCGCCAGGGAACAGCGGTCCGTGAGGCCGTCGCGCCGCATGGTCTCCGGAGCCTGGGCCAGGCCCTCCTCGGTGTCGTAGAGGATGCCGGTGAGGGAGGTGTTCTCCCGCAGGACGCCGGCGAGCAGGGTGCCGTCGCCGCCTCCGATGTCGGCGACCGTGGTGAAGCGGCCGAAGTCGAAGGCGCCCGGCAGCACCGCCGCGGTGGCCCGAGTCGCCTGGCTCATCGCCTCGTTGAAGCCCGCGGAGCGCTCCGGGTGGTCCTTGAGATAGCTGAAGAAGTCCTTGCCGAAGGCCTTCTCGAACGAGGTGTCCCCGGTACGGAGGCTGTCGGTCAGGTGCTCCCAGCCGGGCTGCATGAGGCGCTCCATGAACCCGGAGGAGGTGACCAGCGAAGCCATGGAGCCGGGGCGCCCCGGGTCGAGGAGGGCGCCCGCGGACGTCACCGAGAAGGCGCCCGGCGCGGACTCCTCGAGGAGACGCAGGCCGGCCAGGGCGCGGAGCAGCCGAAGTGTGGGCTGCTCGGCCGTGCCGGCTTCCTCCGCCACGTCGGTGGCGAGCCTCTCCTTGTCGCCCATCAGCTCGACGATCCTCAGGTCGACGGCCGCACGCACGGTGTGCGCCGCCAGGGTCCCGAACATGAGTTGAACGACGTATCCGCGGTCCTCCATCGTTGCCGCCTGGCCCTCGTCGTGCGCCACAGTGGTTCCCCTTCCGCTCCGCCGGTGCGCGATCCGACCACCAGGGCCGCCCCCGCAAATTAGGTGACCTACGTGCTGAATATGCGTGGGACCGATCTCCGGGTGGAGTCGGCCCGATGTTTCTCATAGACGCCCGGGCTGGTACACCCGAGCCTTTCCACTGTCAAACCCGAGATGAAAAACCCGATCAAATTCGGCCAAGGTGTCGAGCTCCCTATGCCGATGCCAGAGGGTTATTAATCCACCGCGCCACCTGGAATTCACGGAAAATACCGGCCCAGAGAAAGGGGGTCCGGGGGTCCGGTGAGACCCCCGGACCCCCGACCCGGCCGCGGTGTACGGCGAGACCGTCAGGCAGACGCCTTCACGAGGGTGAGCACGCGTGCGCCGTAGGCGAGGGCATCGGACGCCGAGTCGATCCTCAGGCCCGCGGCAGCCGCAAGCTCCTGCCACTGGGCGTGCGTGCGTTCGCGCCCCCCGAAGTAGGCCATCATCCGGATGTCGCCGCTCGTGAAACCCGGATCCGGCTTGGAAGGCGACTGGTCGGCGCACTCGATGAGCAGCAGGGAGCCGCCCGGCTCCAGCGCCTTCACACAGTTGCGCAGAATCCGTACGGCGTCGTCGTCCGACCAGTTGTGCAGCACGAACGACACCGTGATCAGGTCGGACGTCACCGGCAGCGGATCGAAGAAGCTGCCGTCGACCACGTCGACCTCGCCGGCCAGTCCGGCTGCCTCGAACTTCTCTCGCGCCCTGGCCGCCGGGCCGGCGAGTTCCAGCAGGGTGGCGCTGATCCCGGCCTCCTTCCCCAGCACGGTGGCGATCAGGTCGCCGTCGGCGCCGCCCACATCGAGGATGTGGCGTACACCGGTCCAGTCGTGTCGTTCCACCGCCTCGCTGAAGATGCGCTTCTGGCCGTGGGCCATCAGGTCGTAGAAGGTGGCGCCGAGGACCGCGTCACCCGAGACGTCGTCCCAGAATTCCTTGCCGTAGTGCTTCTTGTAGATGGAGCCGCCGTCGCGGACGGCTTCGAAGAGGTGGATAAGCGCAAGGTCCGCCCGCCCGATCATGTGAGTCGGGTCCAACCACCCCACCTGGGTCGCCGGGTGACCGTGGGCCAGCAGCTCGCCGAGGGCGGTGGGCGCGTAGTTGCCCGGCGTGGGCTCCGCCAGCACATCGATGGCGACCAGGTGCCGGATCACCCTCCCCAGCGTCTCCTGATGGGAATCGGTCACCTTCGCGAGCGACTCGAGGTCATGGACGCCGTTCTGCATGTGGTCGACCAGCCGCAGGTTCGCGGCCACCCGCAGCGCCATGGGGGTCACCAGGTCGGCGAGCCGCATCAACGCAGCGAACTCCGGGGGGAGTTCAGCGACTTCGGCGGGGGGCGTCAGTTCATCCTTCGACATGCAATTCTCCGATCGACATGGGCAATTTCTGAAAAAGGGTCAGCGGCCCTGAGCAGGGCCGAACCACCTGATGAGCGCGGACGTGAGGGCCGCTGTGGTGGTTTCCGGAGTGGCCGGGCCGGCGGGGACGGTGGGCGCGGCCCAGGCGACATGGCCGTCGGGGCGGATCAGCACCGCCGCGGGGGCCGGAACGTCGCCGATCACCGGATACGTCCAGTGATCGTCCTGGCACTCTGCCTCGACGAGGTCCACCCGGTCCGTCCAGCCTTCGAGGGCGGCACGCAGGTCGGGTCGGCGGGTGAAGTCGAGCAGCACAGGTCGTGCGGCGTGCAGCAGCTCGAAGGCGCGTATCTGCCCAGAGGGTGTCTTGATGTCGAGGTCGGGCACCCGGCGGCCGAGGGCCGGATGTCCGTCGCCCACCGGGTAGCGGATGTCGAGCTGGGTGCAAACGCCGCCCAGATACCGATTGGCGTCCTCGAACTCGACAAGGGCACCGAACACTTCGCGGAGCGCGTCGGTCTGAGCGCCTGGGCGCCAGAGGGCGGTCTGTGCCCGGATGCTGCCGAGCATGCGCTCGGTGGCTGGGTGCCGTTCGGCGTGGTAGCTGTCCAGCAGCTCCTCGGGGGCCTGCCCGTGCGCGACCGCGGCGAGCTTCCAGCCCAGGTTGACGGCGTCCTGGAGCCCCAGGTTCATTCCCTGTCCGCTGGAGGGGAAATGGATGTGTGCGGCGTCCCCGGCCAGCAGGACCCGTCCTTCGCGGTACCTGTCGGCCTGCCGGGCGGCGTCGCTGAAGCTGCTGAGCCAGTGTGGGCTGTGCATGCCGAAGTCGGTACCGGCGATCTTGATACATGCCCGGCGGAGCGCCTCCAGGGTCACGGGGGCGTCTCGATCCGTGACCTTGTCGAACTCCATAGTGATCACCCGGTGCGTATCGGGTCGGTCGGAGTCGAAGATCATGAAGGACCCGTGCTCCCGTCGGCTCTCGGAGCCGAAGATGATCCCGGGGGGTGGGTCGGTGAGCTTGACGTCGCCCATCAGCGCGGTCACCGTGGCCGGTGTGCCGGGGTAGCCGATGCCGGCCAGCTTGCGTACGGCGCTGCGGCCGCCGTCACAGCCCACCAGGTAGCCGGCTCGCAGCCGCTCGGTGCCCTGGACCCCGGCGATCTGCACCTCGACCCCGGTCCCGTCCTGGCGCAGACCGATTACCTCGGCGGACCGGCGCAGCCGTACGCCCAGCTCGATCGCACGCTCCTCCAGGAGCCGCTCGACCCGTGACTGGTGGATGGCGAGCGCGTACGGATGTCTCGTCGGGAGGTCCCCGATGTCCAGAGGTATGAAGGAGAAGTGCGCGAGCGGCCCCGTCCTGCCGGCGGCGAGGAACCGGTCCGCGATCCCGCGCTGGTCGAGGAGCTCCACGCTCCGAGCGTGGAGGCCGCCGGCTCGTGACTCACCGTTTCGCTCCGCGAGCCGTTCCAGCACCAGCACGTCCACTCCGGCTAGCCGCAGCTCGCAGGCGAGCATCAGCCCGACCGGGCCGGCGCCGGCGATTAGCACATCTGCCATGAGGACTCCTCTCTTGTTCCGCCACAGAACTGCATAGGGACGATGTTGTTTACGGCTCGACGGCAATCGGTGCGGGGCAGGCGGGAGGCCGCCGACGCCTGACGGCCCCCCGTCGTCCCTACCGGAAGTCGGCCGCGTGATCGGCGGCCCACTGGTCAAACGTGCGTGCGGGGCGGCCGGTGACCTCCTCGACCGTCGGTGAGATCTCCGCCGGCACACCGGCGCGCCCCGCCTGGAACCTGAGGGTCATGTCCGCGAGATCGGCCGGGACCCGGTTCCGGATCATCTGCTCGCGCGCGACGGCCGGCGGCACCTCCTCGTACCGCACCGGACGTCCGACGGCCACACCGATCCGCCGGGCCTGCTCGGTGTGGGTGAGCGGCTCCGGCCCGGTCAGCACGTACTTCGCGCCCACGTGCCCGTCCGTTCGCAGCACGCGGGTGGCGACGTCCGCGATGTCACGCTCGTCGATGAGCGCCATCTCGGCCTCCGCGTACGGCCCGCGCACCACACCACAGGCGCGGATCTGCGGTGCCCACTGCAGGGTGTTGACGGCGAACCCGCAGGGCCGGACGAGGGTCCACTCCAGCCCGGACGTCTCGACCTCGTGCTCGATCTCCCTGTGGTACGCCACGATCGCGTTGTCGGCGCCGTCGGTGGTGTACTCGACGGACGACGACGAGAGCATGACGACCCTGCGTACCCCGCGTTCCCCTGCGGCCCGGAGGATCGGCCCCGCCGTGCCCGGCGAGGGGAACAGGAACAGCGCGGAGACGCCCTCCAGCGCGGGCTCCACCGTCTCCGGCCGGGTGAGGTCGCCACCGACCACCTCGGCCCCCGCCGGCAGGCGGGCTCCCTCCGGGCCACGGGTCAGCGCGCGTACGGACTCTCCCGCGGCGAGCAGTTGATGAACGACATGACGACCGACGTTCCCGGTCGCTCCGGTCACCAGAAACACGGACCCCTCCCCATCTCCGACCTCTCTGGATCAGCCTCGGCAACGTCATTCCGCACGTGACCGCTCCCTCAGGCCGGCGAAGCGGCCGCCCTGGAAGATCAACGGCCTCGCGTCGGCCCCCAGGGACCAGTCCTCCGCTTCGGCGATCACCAGGTGGTGGTCCCCCGCGACCTGAACCGTCCTGATCCGGCAGTCCAGCCAGCCGAGTCCGTCCGCTGTCACGGGGCGTCCGGCGGGGGTCCGGGCCCAGTCCCGGCCGGCGAACCGGTCCGCGTCGGGTGCCGAGAAGGTCCGGCAGATCTCCTCGTGCGTATCGCTGAGGATCGAGACGGCGAAACCGCCCGTGGCCCGGATGGCCGGCCACGTGGTCGAGGTCAGCGCGGCGCAGAAGGCGATCAGAGGCGGATCGAGTGACACGGAGGTGAAGGAGTTCACCGCCATGCCGACCGGCCCGCCGTCCGACTCCGCGGTCACCAGCACCACTCCGGTGCTGAAACATCCCAGTACGTCGCGGAAACTGCGCTGGGTCAGCACGGTCGCGTCCCTTTCCCGGGTGTCAGCGAAAACTGTCGGCGTTGTCGCGCGCCCACTCCGCGAACGTCCTCGCCGGCTTCCCGGTCACCGTTTCGACGGTGGGCAGGGCCTGGGTCTCCGCCACGGTGGGGCTGCCGAGGAACTCCAGGGTGGCGGCCACGATCTCGGCCGGCATGTGCGCGGCCATCGCCTCCTGGGCCCGCTCCGGAGTGATCTCCTCGTGCCGCAGCTTCCGGCCGATCGCCTCACCGATCGCCGCCACCTGCTCGACGGGCGTTATCGGTGCGGGGCCGGTGAGCGCGTAGGCCGCGCCGGCGTGCCCGTCCTGGGTGAGCGCGGTGCGGGCGACGGCCGCGATGTCACCGGTGTGGATAGCGGGCAGGGCCACCTGCGCGTACGGGGTGCGCACCACGTCGCCCGTCGCGAGCTGGGCTGCCCAGGACCGGGTGTTGGAGGCGAACTGGCCCGGACGCAGGAACGTCCACTCCAGCCCGGACTTCTCCACGGCGCTCTCGGCCTCCTGGTGCACCTTGCCGATGAAGGAGTCCGGGCGGGTCTCCACGGCCATGGTGGACAGCAGCACGATCCGCCGCACCCCGGCGCGGGCCGCCTCCTCAACCACCGCGGCCTCGTTCCCGGACATCATGAGGAAGAGGGCCTCCACCCCGGAGAGGGCCTTGGCCAGAGACTGCGGTGTGGCGAAGTCTCCCTCGGCCACGTCCACATCGGCCGGGAAGCCGGCCCGCGCCGGGTCCCGGGTGAGCGCCCGAACGGCGACCCCCTCCGCACGCAGTTGCCGCAGCAGCTCGCCGCCGACGTTGCCCGTGGCACCGGATATCAGAATCATGACGTCACCTTTCGGAATGCGTTGGTGTGGTCGGCCACCCACTGGGCGAAGGTCAGGCCTGGCCTGCCCAGGAAGGAGTCGACCGGAGAGATCTCGTGCGGGCGACCGACCAGGGTCGCGAACATCCTCAGCCGTGCCTCCACGGCGTGCGGGGGGACACCGGCCCGGAGCCACTCCTGTCGCGCCTCGTCGTGTGTGAGCTCCGCAAAGCGGACCGGCTCGCCGGTCACTTCGCCGATGATCCGTGCCCGGTCGGCGTAGCTGAGCGACTCCGGCCCGCTGAACAGCGGCGTTTCCCCCACGAGGTCGTCGGTCAGCAGTGCGCGGGCGGCCACCGCCGCGATGTCACGCTCATGAACCGGGGCGGTCCGCGCATCCCCGAAGGGCGAACAGGCGACGCCGTCGGTCCTGATCCCCTCGGCCCACTCCAGGGCGGTCGCCGCGAACCCTCCAGCAGGCCGCAGGAACGTCCATTCCGCACCGGTCTCCTCGATCTGGCGCTCGAGATCCCGGTGCTTCACGCCGATCATGTTCTTGGGGTCGTCGTCGAGGACCGAGTAGGACGACAGGGCGACGATGCGGCGGACCCCCGCCGCCTTCATCCGGGCGATCGGCTCTGCGGAGCCTTCCGGGAAGGCGGCCGTGACGAAGAAGACCGAGGTGATGCCGTCGAGTGGCAGATCGGCGGTGGCGGCCACCTCGACCCCGGCGGGCAGGTCGGCCCTGGCCGGGTCGCGGCTGAGTGCCCGCACCTTTCGGCCGGCCGCGAGCAGCTCGTCCACGAGTGGCCTGCCGACGTGCCCGGTGGCTCCGGTTATCAAGATCATTACTGTCTCCTTCAGGACGGCCCGACGAGACCCTGGAGACCCAGGGTGTAGGCGAGCGCCGCGGGCTCGAACTGCATGACCGCGTGGCTGGCGACCGAGCGCACGTCCCGCCAGTACCGCCCCAGCGGGTGCCCGTCCTCCTGGGCCCTGGTGCCGCCGATCCTCAGCAACCGATCGGTCGCGGCGACCAGCATCTCCAGCGCCAGCGCGCAGTCCCTGCGGTTGCGCTGCGCGAGCTTCGGCGGTACGGCATCGCCGTCCGCGACGGCGGCGGCCCGCTCCAGCAGCAGTTGGGCCGCGTCGATCTCTCCGGCGGCCCTGGCGAAGTCCACCTGGTAGGGCTGGCCGGCAGCGGCCCGGGGGCCGGTCGGGGCGACCGCCACGAGCTGCTCCGCGATGGCGAGCGCGGCACGCGCGGCACCCAGTACGGGAGCGACGAACATCAGCCCGCTCACGGCGGGATTCGACAGCTGGGTGTGACCCGGCAGGCCCACCATCGCGCCCCGCATCGCGTCCTCGCGCAGGCAGGTACGGTGCTCGGGCACGAACACGTCGTCCAGGACGACCGTGTGGCTACCGGTGCCCCGCATGCCGAGGGAGGCCCAGGTGTCTTCGAAGGTGTAGTCCCGTCGCGGTACCGCGAAGAGCCTCATCGGCTGCCCGCCGGACTGCGGGCCGGGGGCGGGGCCGGTCAACAGCGCCCAGTCGAAGTGCTCGACGCCGCTGACATAGGTCCAGGACCCGGAGAGCCGGAACCCGCCGTCCACCGCGACTGCCGTGCCCATCGGCTTGAAGACGATCGCCGCCGTCGTGTCGGGACCGTCCGCCCAGATGTCGGCCTGGCCCTGCTCCGGCATACAGCACACGTACCGGGCGGAATAGGCGGCGACGGAGGCGAGCCACGCCGTCGAGGGGCACTCCTCACCCAGCTGCGCCACCGCGGCGGTCAGCTCCGTGTGGCTGCGCTCGGCCCCTCCCCAACGGGTCGGCACCCGCCACCGGGCGAACCCGGCGTCCACCGTCGCGCGTATCACGTCCGGGCTCACCCTGCGCTCGACGTCGGCCTGCGCGGCCTGCGCCCCGGCCAGCTTGGCGAGCTCGACCATCGCCGCCTGTGTCTCTGTTGAGAGTGACATGTCGGTTGTTGCTCCCTTCACGCACCGTCGAGGACGGGCGGGATGTTGTGGTTGACGCGGAACAGGTTGAGCGGGTCGTACTCGGCCTTCAGCTCGGTCAGCCGCCGGTAGTCCGGCTCTGCGTAGGCCCGCCGGACCCGCTCGGGGTCGGAGTCGTGGTCGAAAAGGAACCCCGGCAGCAGGGCGCCGGTGTCCCAGGGCCGCAGCCGTTCCAGTACCTCGTCCGCGGCCCGGCGCACCGCGCCCGCCTCCTCGGCCGGGGCCGGCATCCGCAGCCACAAGTGGAACGCCGCGTCCCTGGTGCCCACCGCGTGCGCACGGGTGGGCGGACGACTCAGCGCCCCGCCCAGGTGGCGCAGCTCAATGCCGGGGAACGGTCCTCCGGGCGCCGCCGCCGGATCGATGAACGAGACCAGCGTCTCGACCGCCACGTCGTCCGGCTCGTACAGCAGCGCGCTGCGAAAGTGCACCCTGACCGGGTTCTTCGGGTCGTGGTGGATCTCGGTGATCCGCCGGTACGGCATCGTGGCGCAGGTGTCCGTCTCGGGGTTGAGCGCGCGCAGCGGTTCCACCAGGCGGGCGCCTTGCGCTTCGTCGCCGGTGTAGACGATGTGCACCTGCACGAATGACCGGCCACGGAACTCATCGGGCAGCTCTGGCACGTCCGGGAGCCGCAGCAGTGTCACCGAGGACGACATCTCGTCCGGCTGCTCCTTGACCCAGGCCAGATAGGACCGCACCATCTGCGCCGCGTGCGCGGGGTCCTCACCCGGGTAATAGAGCTCGCCGGCGTAGACGCTCCACAGCGGCACCAGGTCGATCTCGGCCTCGGTCACCACGCCGAAGTTGCTGTTGCCGCCCCGCACCGCCCAGAACAGGTCGGGTTCCCGGGTCGGCGAGACGGTGCGGATGCGGCCGTCGGCCGTGACCAGTTCGAGTGAGCGGACATGGTCTGCGGCGAAGCCGTATGTGCGGCAGGTCAGCGGCAGTCCGCCGCCGGTCAGGTAGCCCATCACCCCGACCTGCTCGGAGGAGCCGCACAGCGGCGCGAGACCGTGCTCGGCGGCGGCGGCGAGCACCGCGCCCCAACTCAGCCCCGCCCCGATCCGGGCGGTTCGAGCCCCCGGATCGACCGACAGCTCCCGCAGCTCCCTGGTCGAGACGAACACCGCACCGTCGGCCGCCACCGACTTGCCGTGCCCGGTCGACTCCACCGCGATCGGCCGGTTCGTCGTGGCGGCGAACCGGACGGCGGCGGCCACGTCGTCGGCGTCCGCGACGACCACGACCGCGTCAGGACGGTGCTCGACGGTGAGCAGCCAGCCGGAGCTCGCCTCCTCGAATCCGTCGTCCCCGCGGTGGAGCGTGCGTCCGCGGATCGGCGCGCCCAGGCTCACGACGTCGTGCCAGGCGGCTGGTACGTCACCGACTCGTTCGCCGGTGGACTCGGCCGTGGTGCTGTGCACCATCACGCCGTCGGGGGTGTAGATGCGGGCGGTGCCGACTCCCCTGTGCGTGGCCCCCTCGACGTGGGCCTCGACGTGGGCCTGGAGCCGCCCCGCCTGGCCGCTCGCCGGGGTGAAGGTCTCGGTGAGTTCGTAGGTGAATCGCCCCGCCTCCCCGGCGGCCCAGGTCCCGGTGCCCACGGTGACAGGAGTTCGCAGCGCGATCGTTCCGTCCGGCGCGAAGGAGATGGTGTAGGGGTCGGTCTGACCGTCGTGGCGCACCAGGCCGGTCCAGACCCCCACGGGGGTCTGGACCGCGTCGGCCGCAAAGTTCGTATCCAGCACGTCAGTTGTCCGTCTTCTCTGAGGACTTCGCCGCATCGTCCGCTTCCGCGAGCGGCGGAGGGCCCGGCATCCGGGTGTTCCGCAGCAGGGTCGCGGCCGCTACGGCCAGCAGTAGGGCGAGCACCGCACCGACGGTCGCGGTCGTCTGCAGGCCGTGCACGAATGCCTCACGGGCCACCGACAACAGCCGGGAGCCGTCGGCGGCCGGCAGCGTGTGGGCGACGTCCACCGCGGCGGCGAGGGTGTCCTCGGCCGCCTTGCCGACGGGGGCGGGCAGCCCCTCGGGGAGGTTGTCGGCCAGGTTGGCCCGGTACACCGCGAAGCCGACGCTGCCGATCACCGCGATCCCCAGTGCGCTGCCGAGCTCGGAGCCCGTCGCGCTGATCCCGGACGCGGCACCGGCCCGCTCGGGCGGGGCGGCTCCCACGATCAGTCCGGTGCCCAGCACGGTCAGCGGGCCGAGCCCGAGACCGATGACGGCCGTCCCGGCAACCGCAAGGAACAGGTCGGAGGGGCCGCTGACGCGGGTCAGCAGCAGCATGCCGAGCGCGGAGACCACCAGGCCCCCGGATATCAGGGTGCTCAGCTTCATACGTCCGGCGAGCGCCGGACCCCCGAAGGAGCCGATGATGACTCCGAGTGTGATCGGCAGCGACCACAGCCCGGCCCGGACCGGGGGCAGACCCCGCACAAGCTGCAGATACCGCAGGACAAGGAACTGTGACCCGGCGGCGAGCAGCGTAGCGAGCACCACCATGCCCAGGGCGGTGCCGAACAGTTTGTTGCGGAACAGCGAGAGGTCGACCAGCGGCTGCTCGAGCCGGCGCTGGCGAGAGAGGAAGAGCGCCGCCACCGCCAGGCCGACGACGATGGCGATGCCCGGCTCAAGGCCCGCGCCGTCCTGGGCGATCCGCTTGATACCGAAGATCAGGGCGAGCATGCCGACGACGGACATGATCGCGCTGATGAGGTCCGGACGTACGACCGAGCGGTCCCGGTACTCGGGCAACAGGACCGGACCGAGGATGATCAGCAGCACCATCACGGGAACACCGATCAGAAAGACCGAGCCCCACCAGAACCACTCCAGGAACGTGCCGCCGACCAGCGGTCCGATCACCGTGCCGAGGCCGAAGAAGCCGGACCAGGCTCCGATTGCGGTGCCCTGCTGCTTGGGGTCCCGGAACATGATCCGGATCAGGGAGAGGGTGGAGGGCATCAGGGTGGAGCCCGCGATGCCCAGCAGCGCCCGGGCGGCGATGAGCATCGCCGGGTTGACCGAGAAAGCCGAGACCACCGATGCCGCTCCGAACGCGACCGCGCCGATCAGCAGCAGCCGCCGGCGGCCGATCCTGTCCCCGATCGCGCCCATGGGGATGAGGAAGCCGGCGATGAGGAATCCGTAGATGTCCACGATCCACAGCAACTCGGTGTTGCCGGGCCGCAGGTCGGCGGTGAGAGTGGGCAGGGCCAGATGCAGCACGGTCAGGTCCATGGCGATCAGCACGGTGGGAAGCGCGAGGACCGCCAGCCCCAGCCATTCTCTACGGGTCGCCCGGGGTGCTGCCGTCGTACCGACGTCGGTACTCAAAGGATCTCCTTGCGTTGTCTGTGGACGACGAGGGGTGAAGGCCCGGTCCGCGGTGATGCGGCCCGCGTTGCCCCGCACCTGATACGCCGACAGCACCGCGCCGTTCACCAGCGGTTCGGCGGCGGCCCCGTCAAGCGGCCTGCCCATGCGCCCCGCCCGTCCGGCAGGATCAGCGAACGTCATGCCAGTTCGCGAGCAACCCCGAGGCGAGCGCCGCATGCGCCCCGGGTGCCTTCGCGTCCTTCTCCGACATCAGCGGAGGCTCGCTGAACCCCCACGGGAGCGCCAGGTCGGGGTCGAGCGGGTTGATGTCGATCTGCGTGCCGGGCACGTACGGCGTGGAGACCACGTAGCAGATGCAGGCGTCGTCGGTGAGCGACAGGAATCCGTGCCCGACCCCCTCCGGGACGTACACGCACCGCCCGGACTCGGCGTCCAGCAGGGTCACGTGGTGCGCACCGAAGGTGGGCGAACCCACCCGCAGGTCGACGACGATGTCGCGAAGCGCCCCGCGCACACAGGTGACGTACTTGGTCTGCCCCGGCGGTACGGCCACCCCGTGGATACCGCGCAGAGTGTTCCGCCGGGACACCGAGTAGTTGATCTGTTCGGGCCGGAACGGACGCCCGGTGACCTCTTCGACCTGGTCGCGGCGGAACGCTTCGAAGAACGCACCCCGCTCATCGGAGATCTGCTTCGGGGTGAACACGAACGCGCCTGGCACTTGGGTCTCGACAACGTCCATGTCCGGCTCAGTCCCGGGTACGGTACTGCGCGGCCATCCGCTCCAGCACCGGCACGATCTCGCTGGGGCCGGGGGCGGCGGTCATGTCCGCGTACACGGCGCCGGCCCCCCGCTGGAACGACGGCTCGGTCAGCATCCTGGAGAGCTCGCCGCGCACCTGCGCCGCGGTCAGGCCGTCGCTGGGGAGGACCACGCCTGCGCCCCTGGCCTCCAGATAGCGGGTGCTGTTCAGCGCGCTGCCCAACTCCTCCATGACGATCATCTGGGGCACCCGGTGCGCGGCCGCCGCGAAGAACGTGCCGAAGCCACCGTGGTGGATGACCGCCGAGCATGTCGGCATTACCTGAGTGAGCGGGATGTAGTCGAATATCCGCACGTTGTCGGGGACGCGCGCGCCTTCCCCCAACTGATCGGCGTTGACCGTGGCGACCACCTCGATCTCCATATCGGCCACCGCCTCGAAGGCGGCCATGACCCGCGCGTCCGGGCCATCGTGGACCGTGCGCCCGGTGACGCCCAGCGACAGGCACACGCGCGGCCGTGACGGTGGCTGCGACAACCACTGCGGCACCGGGGCCGCCCCGGTGTACGGCACCCAGCGCATCGGGACCCGGCGCAGCCCTTCGGGCCTGGGCAGCTGCGAGGGGATCGGGTCCACAGTGAAGTCGCCGAACAGCAACTCATCGGAGAAGTCATGGCCGAACCGCCCGAACACCGGCGCCAGGGTCGCGGCCAGGGGATCCGTGTCCGCACTCACCGGGGACGCCGGGTCATTCATGCGTTCGACCAAGCGCCTACGGACCCAGCCGAAGTAGTCAGGGCCCCACATCATCCGAGCGGACGCGGCCCCGCACTCGCGGGCCGCGACCGACCCCACCGGACATGCCGGATCCCAGATCACCAGGTCCGGTTGCCAGTTCCGGGCGACCTCGACCAGGTTGTCGGCGAGCTCCTGCCGTCCCTCCTCGTCCGGGTGGTACCGCTTGCACGCGGCCACCATGTAGTAGCGGGTCGCCCGCCAGAGCTGGTCGAAGTCGGAGCCGGCCTCGAACCCGAGCGCGTCGCTGAAGCGGTCCAGCTCCTCATCGGTGATCGGCGGGGGCGGCGAGGCGAGTTCGCCGAGCCCGACCGCCGTGAGACCGGCCGCGGTGATCTGCTCGACCAGACCGGTGTTGCTGGCCACCCGCACTTCATGTCCGGCGCTCTGCAGCGCCCACGCCAGCGGGATGCTGGGGTACAGGTGAGCGGTCAGTGGTGCGACCGCGATGAGAATCCGCATGTGAATGCCCTTTAGCTGTCGTGGATGTCAACGCGCCCCGGCGGCGTGCCGCGGGTCCAGACGACCTCGAACGCGAGCCGCGCAAAGCGCCAGCCGGCGTCGGTCCGCACCGCCTCGCCCTCGAAGCGGTCCCCGACTTGGAAGAGCTCGGGTGCCCCGGGCGTCTCGTGCGCCCCTGACTGCCCGGGCGGCTTCTCCGGTGCCGCCTCCGGGGGGTGCAGGTGGGTGGCGATCAGGTTTCCCCTCACCCGCGCCCGGTCCCCGTCGATCTCGACGAGGTGTCCGGCGGCCACGTGGTGGGTCCGTCGCCACTTGCCCACCATCGCGGCGGTGTACTCGGCCATGCCGGCCACTCCGTCGTGACCGCCCATCGAGAACTGGAACCTGCCGTCCTCGGTGAAGATCGACCGCGCCCAGGCGTCGTCGAACTCCGTCTCGTCCAGACCGACCACATAGCGGTCGACCAGGTCCTGGACATCCATCCGGTCGGCGAGCCGGCGCAGTGGGCCCGCTTGTTGTGGCATGTGCATCCTCCGTTGCTCTCAGACCACAGGGGTGGCAGGGGGGCCGAACCAACGGCCCAGCGCGTCGGCCAGCTCCTCCTGCCCGCCGGGCGCGGCCCAAGCCACGTGCCCGTCGGGCCGCACCAGCACGGCGTCCACCCGCGGGACCGCGGAATCGGCGGCCGGCTTGGCGGTCACCACGTCCACCCGGTCGGCCCACGGCCGCGCGGACTGCCGTACGGACTCGTCGTCGGCGAGGTCGAGCACGAGGCCGCGAGCCCCGCGCAGCAGCGGGAAGACCGTGGTCGTCCCGGCCTCGCCCGCGAGCTCGAGGTCGGGCATGCGCAGCCCGAGCAGCGGGTGGTCGCCAGGGCCCGTCGGGTAGCGGATCTCCAGCCCGCTGACCATGCCGGCCAGGTACCGGTGCACGACCTCGTGGTCGGTGAGCTCGCCCAGCACGTCGCGGAGCGGCTGCATCTCGGTGCCGCCCAGGAAGAGCAGCCCTTGGGCGCGGGTGTTGTTGAGCAGCCGCCTGCCCACCGCGTGCCGTTCGTCGTGGTAGGTGTCGAGCAGGGTGTCCGGGGCCTGACCACGCACCACGGCGGCGAGCTTCCAGCCGAGGTTGAAGGCGTCCTGGATGCCGGTGTTCATACCGAGCCCGCCCGCCGGGAGGTGGACGTGCGCGGCGTCTCCCGCGAGCAGCACCCGCCCCTTGCGGTACTCGGTCGCGAGTCGCGTGGCGTCGCCGAAGGCGCTCACCCACAGCGCCTCGCCGTGGCTGATGTCCTCTCCTGTGAGCCGCTGCCAGCCGGCGGCGACCTCGCCGAACGTCGGCGGCTCGGTGCGCCGTTGCGGGGGCGTGTCCCGTTCGCACACCACGACCCGGTCCACCCCGTCACCGATGGGGGCCGACATCGCGACCCCGCCGGGCAGCCACTCACCGATGAAGCGTGGCCGGATGTCGCAACCTCGGACGTCGGCGAGGAACAGCTCGAGGGTGGCGGGGGTGCCGGGGAAATCGAAACCGGCCAGCCCGCGGACCGTGCTGCGGCCGCCGTCGCACCCGACCAGGTACCGCGCGCGCAGCAGCAGCGGCCCGTCAGGCCCTTCGACCTGGACCTCCACGGCGTCGCCGGTGTCGGCCAGGCCGACGACCGCGTGGCCGCGGCGCAGGTCGCAGCCGAGCTCCGCGACCCAGCCGCGCAGCATCGTCTCGGTGTGGACCTGCGGAAGGTTCACGACGGCCGGATGGGCATCGCGAAACACTCCGAAGTCCAGCGGCAGCCCGCCGAAGTGCCCGCGGGTGGTGGTCTGGAGCGGGGGGTCCAGCAGGTCGAACCTGTCCACCAGGCCGCGTTGAGCGAACACCTCCATGGTCCTCGGAGTGAAGCCCAACCCGCGCGATTCGGTGGTCGGTTCGGTCAGCCGGTCCAGCACGACCACCTCGACCCCGGCCAGGCGCAGCTCTCCTGCGAGCATGAGCCCGGTCGGCCCGCCGCCGACGACGATGACCTCGGCGTCGAATGGAGCATCCATCAATGGTCTCCTGTTCAGATTCTGGGCTCAGCGTGCGACGCCCACCGGCTGCCGCACCGTCGCCGGGTCGTCCAACATCGCCAGGACGGCGTGGGCAAGGTCGGCCCGGGAAACGGAATGGGACTTCGGCACGTTGCCGCCGACGACCGTGTGCGGGGTGTCGCCACCCTCGATGGCGAACAGCGGCGCCTGCGCCGGGCACCTTCACGCATCTGCGGGCGACTGCCGACTGCGGGGCGACGGGTACCCCGGGGCCCGCTCGAGGCGCCGCCGGCCCGCGGTGGCCCGGCGCGCGCGGCCGGGCGCGGGAGAGCCGGCCTCCTGGCGCGCCGGCAGCACCATGATCACGACGGCCGCTCCTCGGCCGTCGGGCGCCCCGTCACCACACGGATCATCCGGAGGTACCCCCGTGCACACGCGCCGGCGGGTCGGCTCGTTTCCCTGCGGTCCCGGTCATGGCGGGCGTTCTCTCCCGGTCCGCGTCCGGGGCGCCGAACCATCGGTGCAGCGCGGCGCGGAGAGGTGTCGTACAGTCGTCGACCCATGCGACGTGACCGTCGGGGCGGAGCAGGACCGCACGGACGGCCGTGCCGCCGGGCCCGAGTGGGTACCCGGTCCCAGGGCCGTGCGGCGTCGCGGCCGATACCATGCGGACCCGGTCCGCCCAGCCGGCAACCGCGCCCGACGGCAGGCCGGCGGCGAAGTCCAGCAGCACCCCGCGGCCGGTGCGGAGCAGCTTCGCGGTACTGGACGGGCCGGTCTCGGCGGTCAGCTCCCAGTGCGGCACCCGGCCGCCGAGCAGCGGGGCGTCGCTTCCGTCGGGGTAACGGACGTCCAGACCGCTGATCATGCCGGCCAGATGCCCGACCACCTCGTCGTGGCCGAGCAGTTCGGCCACGGTCGCGCGCAGCGGCTCCACCTCCGCGCCGCCCAGCAGCAACGTGGCCTGCGCCTCGATGTTGGCCAGCACACGGCGGCCAACGGCGTGCCGCTCTTCGTGGTAGGTGTCGAGCAGGCCCACCGGCGCCCAGTCACGCACCTGCGCCGCAAGCTTCCAGCCCAGATTCACGGCGTCCTGCAGGCCCAGGTTGAGGGCCTGGCCCCCGACCGGCATCTGCACGTGGGCGGCGTCCCCGGCGAGCAGCACCCGGCCGCTGCGGTACCGCTCGGCCAGCCTACGGGCGTTCCCGAACGCGTTCACCCAGATCGGCCTGCCCGCGCCGATGTCCTCCCCGGTGACCCTCGCCCACGCGGCGGCGACCTCCGCGAACGCCGGCTCCCCGGCACGTGCCGCGGCGGCCGCGCCGAACTCATGCACCATGACCCGGGTGACCCCATCGGGCCGGCGGTGGGCGATGGCCAGGCCGCGCTCGTGGCGTTCGAACCGGCGGTTGGGCACATCGATACCGGCCACGTCGGCGCGGAGCAGCTCCCGCGTCGCGTCCGTGCCGGGGAAAGCGAAGCCCGCCAGCCGCCGTACAGCGCTGCTTTCACCATCGCATCCCACCAGGTAGGCGGCCCGGATCCGGACCCTGCCCCCGGGGCCCACCACCTCGGCTTCCACCCCCGACTCGGTCTGCCGCAGGCCCACGAGCTCGTGACCGCGCCTGACGGCCGCGCCGAGACCGACCGCCCAGGTGCCCAGCAGTTGCTCGGTGCGGGCCTGCGGCACCTTCCACTGGCCCCGGTACCGGGTGTCCAGCCCACTGAAGTCCAGGCGGATGCCACCGAAGTGCCCGACCATGTCGTTGGGCACCGACCCCAACGAGTCAAGCAGCCCTCGCTGATCGAAGATCTCCATGGTGCGGGCGTGCAGGGTCGACGCGCGGGACTCGGCGGTGGGTTCGGCCAACCGCTCCAGTACAGTCACCCGCGCCCCGCCGGTCCGCAGTTCCCCGGCGAGCATCAGACCGACCGGCCCGGCACCCACGACGATCACGTCGGTGTCCACAGAGTGCGCGGCCATGGTCAGCGCTTCTTCTCCGCGTAGTCCTTCGCATGGCCGAGAGTGGCGCGGCTGTTGGTGCTCAGCGCGTTGCGGACGTACTCCCGGGCATCCGCGACGCTCGCCTCGGGGCCGAGCACCCGGGCGATGTTGTCGGTGTTGAGGACCACGGTGTGCTGCGAAGAAGCAGCGACGCCCCGCTCGTTCTCCGTGAAGGTCCAGTAGCCGGTGTGCAGTGTCATCAGGGCGGGCAGGGTGACCTGCTTGTACGCGATCCTGTGGTGCGGGAAGGTCACCCGGTACGACTTGGTGGTGTGCGTGGAACCGTCCTGCGCGCGGGTGTCCATCTCCAGGGTCTGCAGCCCCGGAATGTCCTCCTCCAGGCGGACGCTCGCCACGTGCGGGAGCCGCTCGGCCCACAGCCCCGCCTCGTTGACGAAGTCGTAGACGTCCTTGGCCCGGCCCTGTATCCGGACGGTGTCCTCGAAGGAGAAGGTGATCTCCTCGGAGGCGTGGGCCAGTTCGACGTTCTGTTTCAGGGAGGCGAGTTCGGTGCGGGAGTTGCGGTCGACGGCCTCGTCGATCCATTTCAGGCTCTCGGGGTTGTCGTCGACCGCCCGGTAGTCGTGCAGCAGCCGCACCCGGGAAGCGGAGTCGGACAGCGGTTCGACGATCCAGGTGCCGCCCATGGCGGCGACCGGCGGGCTGGAGATCTCCTGCCGGAAGGTGATCCGCAGCTTTCGCGGGTCCAGGGTGCGGTGTGAAGTCCAGTTCTTGGCCTCGCCGTTGGCGGTGGCCCAGATCCGTATGCGCTCCTCGTCGACGCCTCGCTCCACGTGGTCGACGTAGATGGTGGGCGGGAAGATCCGGGGCCAGTTCTCCACCTCGGCAATCAGCCGGTAGACGGCGGCGGCCGGGGCGTCGACGGTGATCTCGTGCTCGACCAGGCGGTTGGTCATCGGTCCTCTTCTCCGCGAATGTCAGAAGTTGCCCAGGCCGCCGCAGACGTTCAGTGCCTGTGCGGTGATGGAGGCGGCGGTGTCGGAGGCCAGGTAGCCGACCAGGCCCGCGACCTCCTCGGGGGTGGAGTAACGGCCCAGCGGGATCTTCGCCTCGAACTTCTGGAGGATGGCCTCCTCGCTCGTGTCGTAGGCGGCCGCGTAGCCCTGACGGACGCGTTGCGCCATCGGGGTCTCGACATAGCCGGGGCAGACGGCGTTCACGGTGATGCCCGTCGGGCCCAGTTCGTTGCCGAGTGCCTTGGTGAGGCCGACGACGCCGTGCTTGGAGGCGGAGTACGGGGCACCGAGCACCACGCCCTGTTTTCCGGCGGTGGAGGCGATGTTGATGATCCGGCCGCGGTTCTTGTGCCGCATGCCGCCGGTGTTGAGCACCTCACGGGTCATCAGGAACACGCTGTTGAGGTTGGTGTTGATGACGTCGAACCAGAGCTCGTCGGCGATGTCGGCGGTGACGCCGCCACCGGACCGGCCGGCGTTGTTGACCAGCACGTCGATCGGGCCGAAGCGGTCGACGGCCTGCTGCACGAAGCGGTGGATGTCCGCCGCGGAGCGGACGTCGCAGGGGGCGCCGTCGACGTCGAGTCCCTCGTCGACGAGTTCCTTGACGGTACGGGTCACGCTGTCCTCCGTGCGGGCACAGAGGAAGACGCTGTGGTCCTGGCGGGCCAGCAGCCTGGCTGCCTCCAGGCCGATGCCGCTGGTGGCGCCGGTGACGATGGCGACCTTCGGTTTCTGCTCCGTCATGCTGTCTCCTGACTGCGTCGGTGGGCGAGGCCGGGCACGTCGGCCGTGGCGCGGCCGTGCGGGGGCGTGAAGTGGAGTGGGCGCACCGCCGGCCCCGCCGGGGCATCGACGGTTGACCGGCGGGGACCGGCGGCGCGGTGTGGGGGGTCAGGCGACGCCGGACGGCACCAGCACGCCGTTGACGGCCTCGATCAGGGCGCGTGGCGTCCTGGCATCGGTCAGCGTGTCGTCATCCAGGGTCATGCCGAACTCGCGTTCGATGCGACTGCCGGTCTCCAGCATGGCCAACGACTCGTAGCCGAGCGACTCGAAGTCGGTGTCGAGGATGTCTCCGTCGAGGTCGACGCCTTCGTCCGCGCCGGCACCCTCGCGCAGGATGCGCTTCAGGTCGTCGACGGTGAACTCGTGGGCAGACATGAATGGCTGTCCTTTCATCTCGGTTGGTGCGGTCACTGCGGGGGCCGGGCTAGACGGCGCGTGCCACCAGCGCGGAGTTGAAGCCGCCGTGGCCGCGGGCAACCACCAGGGCGGAGCGGACCGTCGCGGTGCGCTCCTCTTCGACGACCAGGTCCAGGTCGTACTCGGGGTCGGGGGTGACGCCGATGGAGGGCGGGATCACTCCGTCGCGCATGGCGAGGAACGCGGCGGCCACGTCCAGCGGTGCCGCGCCCGAGTAGAGGCGTCCGGTCATGGTCTTGGGCGCGGTGACCGGCACGGCCCGCGGACCGAACACCCGGGAGATCGCCTCGGCCTCGACACGGTCCAGTTCGGGGATCGCGGCCGCGTCGGCGAACACCACGTCGATCTCCTCCGGGGCGACGCCCGCGTCGGCCAGCGCCAGTTCGATCGCCCTGGCCAGCCCGGGGGGACGGCCGCTGCCCGGCCGGGGGTCCAGGGTGGAGCCGTATCCGGCGATCTCTCCGTAGACCACCCCGGCCCCTCGGGCACGGGCGCTCTCCAGATCCTCGAGTACCAGCAGCGCCCCGCCCTCCCCCGGCACATGTCCTCGTGCGGCGGCGTCGAAGGGCAGATACGCCCGCTCCGGGTCCTCACTCGTGCTCAGCCGGCCGCCTGCCATCTGGGCGACCCAGCCCCACGGGCAGATCGAGGCGTCGACGGCCCCTGACATCACCAGCCCGGTGCCCTTGCGGATCTGACGCCGGGCCTGGGCGATCGCGTCGAGCCCGCCCGCCTGGTCGCTGACGATCACACCGCTCGGGCCGCGCATGCCGTTGCGGATGGAGATCTGGCCGCTGTTGACCGCGTAGAACCAGGCGAAGGACTGGTAGGCGCTCACGTAACGGCTGCCCTTGCTCCACAGCGCCTGCAGCTCCCGCTGGCCGAACTCGAAACCGCCCGACGAGCTGGCCGTGATCACGCCCATGCCGTACTCGGGCAGTTCCCGCGGGTCGACACCCGCGTCGGCGAGCGCCCAGTCGGCGCTCGCCAGAGCGATCCGGGTCATCCGGTCGGTCTGTGGCAGCAGCCGCCCCGGCAGATGGTCCTCGGCGACGAAGTCGTTGATCTCCCCCGCCAGCCGGGCCGGGTACTGCGCGGGGTCGAACCGCGAGATACGGCCGATGCCGCTGATTCCCTTGCGGGCCGCCGCCCAGTACGTGTCCGTGCCGCAGCCGTTGGGGGCGGCCACGCCCAGACCGGTGACCACGGTTCTGACGGCGGCGCCGCTCATGCCGCGCTCCTTTCGGGACGGGCCAGCACCATCGCGCTCTGGAATCCGCCGAAGCCGCTGCCCACCGAGAGCACGGCGTCGGTCCGCCAGTCACGTGCCGTCAACGGCACGTAGTCCAGGTCGCACTCGGGGTCGGGCGTGTGCAGGTTGGCGGTCGGCGGCACGACACCGTGCTCCATCGCGAGCGCGCTGGCCGCGATCTCGATCGAACCGATGGCGCCCAGCGAGTGACCGACCATCGACTTGATCGAGCTGACGGGCACCTGGTAGGCGTGCTCGCCCAGGCTGCGTTTGAAGGCGGCGGTCTCGTGCCGGTCGTTCTGTTTGGTGCCCGAGCCGTGCGCGTTGACGTAGTCGACGTCGTCCGGATTGAGCCGGGCCTCGTTCAGGGCGACCCGGATCGACTCGGCCATTTCCCGTCCGTCGGGGCGCAGGCCCGTCATGTGGAAGGCGTTGCTGCGCGTGGCGTAGCCGGCGACCTCCGCGTAGACATGCGCGCCGCGGCGTCTGGCACTGTCCAGTTCCTCCAGGACGAAGACGGCCGCTCCCTCGCCCAGCACGAATCCGTTGCGGGTGCGGTCGAAGGGACGGGAGGCGTGCTCCGGATCGTCGTTGCGCGACGTGGTCGCCTTGATCGCGTCGAAACACGCCACCGTGATCGGTGAGATGGGGGCGTCCGACGCGCCGGCCACCATGACGTCGGCCGAGCCCTCACGGATCAGCTCGGTGGCGTAGCCCACCGCGTCCAGCCCGGAGGTGCAGCCGGTGGAGACCACCGTGGCGGGGCCCTCGGCACCCACGGCCCACGCCACCTCGGCGGCGAAGGAGCTGGGCACCAGATAGTTGTAGAGGTGCGGGACGGCGTAGGTGTGGTCGACGAGTTCGAGCCGGCCGCTGTCGCTGACGGTGCGGTACTCCTCGTCCAGCCCCATGGTGGCGCCGACCGCGCTGCCGATTGTCACGCCGGTGCGGTGCGGATCGAGGGCGGTGAGGTCCAGTCCGCTGTCCGCCACCGCCTCGCGTGCCGTCACCACGGCGAACTGCGCGGCCCGGTCCATCCGCCGGATCTGCTGGGGGTTCAGCCCGAGGAGTTCGGCGTCGAAGTCGACCTCCGCAGCGACCTGCGAGCGGAACGGGGTCGGGTCGAAGAAACTGATGCGGCGGGTGGCGGTGCGGCCGTCGGTCAGCAGACTCCAGAAGTTCTTGACGCCCACACCACCGGGCGCGGTGACGCCGATTCCGGTGATGACGACCCGCCGGCCATGCGCCGCGCTCACTGTGCGGTCCAGTGGTAGAAGCGCTCCGCCATGGCGTCGGCGGGAGAGCGCCAGGCGGCCGGGTCGTAGGCGGTGATGAACGGTTTCAGGTCGTCGCTGATGGTGACGAACCGGGAGTCGGTCTTCGCCTCCTCGATGCGCTCGCCACCGTCTTCGCCGTCGAAGTCCTGCAGGTGGAAGTACAAGCCACGGTACGAGAAGAGCTCTCGGCGCCTGGTTCCCATCCGATGCGGCATCTCCGTGTCGTCGAACGCGCCGAAGAGGCTCGCGACCTCCGCGGCCGAGTGGGGTTCCATCCGGGCCACGATCAACGTGCTGTGCATCCACATCTCCTTATCGGGATGGTCGGATTCGGGAGGGGTCGAAGCGGTGTTCGAGCGCCATGGGCAGGTCGTGGTGGCTGCCGGGCGCGGCCCGGGCCATGTGCCCGTCGGGGCGTACGAGGAGGACAGCGGGCGTGCCGGTGCGCGGGCTGCCGGGCTGGAGCGCGTGGGGAGCCGCGGTCACGATGTCCACACGGTCGGACCGGCCAGACGCCCGGCCGCGGAGGACGGCGTTGTCCTCCAGGTCGAGCAGAACGCCCCTCCCTGCGTGCAGTTCCTGGGTGCGGCTGGTCCTACGGCTGCCGGTCACCAACTCCGGCGCCGATGTCACCCAAGCGGTGCGGCAGTCCGCGCTGGTCGAGCACGAGACCGGCGGGACCCGCTCCGGCGACGATGACTGATGCGTCCATGGCTGGGCCCTCGGGGAGACGTCGAAATGAGATGGGTACACCGAAGCGGCGCACCGAAATATCCCATCGGTGCGCCGCGCGAGAAAGGCGATTTCACTTCGGGCCGGATGAGGGATATCCCCCAAACGGCAGTCGATTATCCCAGCCGGTGAATCGACACAGTGCTGAGGAAGTTAGTGATCAGCTTCTTCGAAGAACCAGAGAATGTCAATGCCGCTTTCTCAAAGCAGCGACAGGACCGAGTCAGAGAATTGTTAAGTCCCCCTGCGCGGCAACGCGGTTTCACCTGGCCAGGGTGCGGATGCGACGCGGTTTCGCACGCGCTCGCAAATCCGCCGGAAAACGAGGGCGGGCACGGCGCTGAGGCCGTGCCCGCTCGTTCCTGGAGGACCGATCCGTCAGGAGCGACCACCGGTGCGCGCTCCGAGAGACCGCAGGACATCCTCCTCGTGGTAGAAGGTGCGGCCCTTGCCGCTGCGCCGCCGCCACCGCTGTTCGCTGGCATGGCGGTACACGCTGCCGGAGGGGATCCCCCAGAGCAGGGAGATGTCCCGGGCGCTCAGCCACCGCACCGTCGGCGCCGGGAGCGCCGGGCCGGCCGGCCGCTTCGTCCGGTCCGCCGACGCGCCGCGGCTCAGCGCCATCCACTCCTGCGCGGACCAGCGGTGCGAGGGAACCGCGGCGCAGCTGATCTCGACCGGCGGATCGGCCCGGTCGGCGCGCACCACGGCCGTCAGCCCGCCCTCGCAGTCCGCCACGACGCACGTCCCGACCTGCATGCCTCGGCCGGGGGACGGGTCGATCACATACCGCGCCCGGCGTACCGCTCGCGCCACCTCCTCGGACAGCTCACCCGCGGCTTCGTGGGCGGCCAGCCATCCGGCGTGCCGGATCAGGAACTCGACGACGCCGGCCACCGTGTCCCGGGGCGCGGCGACGACCCGCTCCCCGACGACCAGCCCGGCCCAGGAACGCAGTACGCCGAGGATCACGGAGCGGGCCTCGGCCGCCGCGGTGTTGAAGGGGAGCCCGGGCGACGAGCCGCCGCCGGACGTACGTTCGCGCGGCCGGTCGGTGCCCCCGAGGAGCAGTCCGCACTCGTCGTACAGGCGGGGCAGCCGCGTCAGACCGCTGGTCAGGTGGAGGACGCAGGCCGAGCAGAGCCGGGTTCCGGCCACGGTGAGGTCTCGGGGACGCTCCGCTGCCTCACTTTTGCCGCGGCATGCGATGCCCTCGCATTCAGCGAGATCCGCCACCGCGTAGGGCGCTCGTGTCGTGTCATTGAATTCGCGTGTCATGTTGCCCCCGTCTCAAGTGGGGCGAATATATTTCGCGGATTCAACGACGGGCAAGGAAAGGCCCGCTCTATGTCAAACCTCTGTAGCGGGCCTTTCATTTACCTGATGGAGCTGTCCTGTATATGTCGATCGGCTGGAACCGATCGACGTCCGTCACATTTCGGACGGTGCGTGATCGATTTTCAGCCGAGCGACGATACCGTCAAGGACCGAGTTCGGGCCAATTTCGAACCGCCATTGCGGATCGTCCTTGCGGGCGGCCTCTCCGAAGGTCGCGCTCGTACATCGGGTAACGGCCGGTCTTCATCAGCCGGCCCGTCTGCGGGACCGGTTCGGAGCGCGCTTCCCCATGACTGGACCACCCTCTCGCCCACAGCGGCTGGTTCAGGCCGATCTCCGAGTCGACGGGCGCCCCGCACACAGGAGGTGACGGTGCTGAATGTGTACGCCACTGGGGAAGGCCTGCGGGAGTCCTAGGTGAGGCTCGACGGGACGATCCCGTAACGGCGCATCTTGCGGTACATGGTGGCGCGGGAGATGCCGAGATCCTGTGCGGTGCGCTGGACGTTGGAGCTGCGGTCCATCAGCCCGCGGAGAATGGCGTCCCGTTCCAGCGCTTCGATGGTGGTCAGGACTTTGTGCGAGGACACCCGGCACTCCGGCGGGAGATCCTCCACTCGCAGGATCCGGACGGACTGCCGCCGCGCCAGGCCGCGGATCACCGACTCGAGCTGCCGGACATTCTCCGGCCAGGGGCAGCGCTGCAGCATCGTCAGCGCATCCGGGGAGCAGCTGCTCTCTCCGCTCGGCCTGTATTTGAGCAGGAAGAACCGGACCAGGTGCTCGATGTCTCCGTAGCGATGACGGAGGGGCGGCACCTCTACCGAGGCGTCGCACAGACGGTCGAGCACGTCGTCGGTCGTGACCATGGACGGCTGGCTGGTCATGATCAGTTGCCCGGTGGCGGTCGTGTCCAGGTGTGTCAGGAGGCTTCGCAGCTCCTGGCGCACGTGGGCGGCAAGAAGGTGGACATCGCCCAGGACGACCACGTTCGACGGCTCGGCCAGCAGCTCGCGGACGTTGCGCAGCCATTGCTCGGTGGCGTGCGTCGACTCCGACAGCGGCGCTTCCACCCTCTCCAGCCGGCGCCCGGCACCTCTGGCTCGGTGGAGGGCTTCGATCAGCGTCCGCTTCCCGGCCCCGGCCTCTCCCACAAGATGAAGCCACGACCCGGCGACGAACGCCGCTTCGGTTTCGGCGACCGCGCTCAGCCATCGCGGGGAGGAGCCCACCAGGCCCAGGCCCGATCGTGTGGATCCAGCGGAAGCGACCGGTCCGGACTGGGGACGCCCGATGACCCGGACCCGGAAGATGGTGCCCGCGTCGCTGTCCTCGCGTCGGCTACGGCTCACCCGGAGCTCGGCGATGCGTCCGGAGGGGAGTGCGATGCTCCGGGTACCTTCGTACCGGAGGTCGTCGGCGATCTCACGTGCGTGGTCGAGCAGCGCGTAGTGATCCGTCCCTGTAACGGCCGATCTCAGCAGCTCGTTCATCATGACGACATCGCGACTGATGGCCAGAACAGGTCCGGGACGCACCGAGGAGCACGCGTCCATGTAGTCCTGGAACAGGGCCCGTTCCCGTCGCGAGCTGATCGCGGCGATCTCACTTTCGATCTGGCCCGCGACAGAGCGGGCCAGGGCCATGAGCATGCCGGCCGAGCCCTGACGGGCCGTGGTCAGATTGAAGGCTCCCAGCAGGGTGCGCCGGGTGGGATGCAGGATCGGCACGGCCGCGCAGTAGAAGTCCCGCAGCGCCTCGACGTAGTGCTGACTTCCGGCGATCATGACCGGGCGGCCGCTGGCCAGTGCGGTCCCGATGCCGTTGGTGCCCACGTAGCGCTCGGCGAACACGTGGCCCGGGGCCAGCTGCACTCGGTTCAGCCGCGTCGTCAGAGCCTGGTGGGAGACCATGCGGGACAGCACCACGCCGTTGCGGTCGGTGACCATCGTGGACACCGGGTCGTCGGCCAGTTGCTCGTGCAGCGCGTTCAGGATCGGTAGCGCCGCTTTGGCGAGCGGGCTGTCCAGATTGGGGTTCTCGAGGTAGGGAGCGTCGATGCAGCCCGACTTCACCTGGTACTCGATCGAGCGCTGCCAGGAGGCGACCACGAGCGGGCGGGCGCTCGGATCCTTGGTGATCTCCTGGTAAAGCTCTCTGGCTGCTGTCAGAGAGCTGCCAGGTTGATGTCGGGGCATTTAACACTCCCGTATCGCACGCGTCATCCCTCGGTGGAGTGATTGGAGCAGCTCGATGACGCCGCGCCTATGGCCTGTATCACATTGATACATCCGCGGACCGCTTCTGAGACATCGGCCTGCGCACGGCGGGCTGTGTAATCGGCGCACCATCCACCCCGCCGATTCGCAGGGAGCGCCATGAAAGCCGTGCAGGTCATCGAGTACGACGAGCCGCCAGTGCTCGTGGATGTGCCGGACCCGCAGATAACCGGTCCGCTGGATGTGATCGTGAAAGTCGGGGGCGCGGGGGTCTGCCGCACCGATCTGCACATTCTCGAAGGACAGTGGAGCGACAAGAGCGGGGTTGTCCTGCCCTACACCATCGGTCATGAGAATGCCGGCTGGGTGCAGGAGGTGGGACAGGCTGTCACCAACGTCAAGGTCGGCGACCCGGTCATCCTGCACCCGCTCGTGACCTGCGGTCTGTGCCGTGCCTGCCGGGCCGGCGACGACGTGCACTGTATGAACTCGGCCTTCCCCGGCATCGACACCGACGGGGGCTATGCGGAGTACCTGAAGACCACCGCCCGCTCAGTGGTGGCACTCGATCCGTCCCTTGAGCCGGCCTCGGTTGCCGCCCTGGCCGATGCCGGGCTCACGGCGTACCACGCTGTCGCCAAGGCGGCCCGGGTCCTGCGACCGGGCGATCGGGCCGTGGTGATCGGCGCCGGAGGTCTCGGGCACATCGGCATCCAAGTGCTCCGGGCCCTGTCGCCGGTCGAGATGATCGTGATCGACCGAAGCCCGGACGCTCTTGCCCTCGCCAAGGAACTGGGCGCCGAACACACGCTGGTCGCGGACGGGAGTGAGAGCGGACGCGTCCTGGAACTCACCGGCGGGCACGGGGCCGAGGCGGTTCTGGACTTCGTGGGCGAGGGCGGTGCCGTCGAGACCGGCGTGGCCTGTCTGCGCCGCAACGGCAACTACTACGTCATCGGCTACGGCGGCCGTCTCGACGTTCCGACGATCGACGTCATCTCCACCGAGATCAACTTCATCGGCAACCTCGTGGGGTCCTACAACGACCTCTCCGAGCTGATGGTCCTGGCAGCCCAGGGCAAGGTCAGCCTGCACACCCAGCGGTACCCCCTGGCGTCCTTCCGTGACGCCCTCGACGACTTGTCCGCCGGTGCCGTCCGCGGCCGAGCGATCTTGATCCCGTGAGTCGAAGGAGCAGACCCATGCGCAACAACTCGTACAAGGGCATGATCGCCGCCGCGGCCGTCGTGGCCCTCACCGCCACAGGATGTACCGGCCAGGACAAGGCGGAGAGCAAGCCCGACAAGCCGGCGCTGTTCAAGCAGGGTTCGGACATCAGCTACAGAAAGTACGGCGAGGACTACCCGGCCACGAAGGTCAAGGACGTACCGGGTTCCTGCAGTTACGAGTCGATCAGCCGTAAGGACTACTCCGGGCAGACGCTGAAGATCATCAGCCATGCCGTCCCCGTCATCGGCGAGCCGACCAAGCTGCACGCCAGACAGTTCGAGGAGATCACCGGGGCGAAGGTGGAGGTGGTCAACGTCCCGTTCGGGGAGCTGCACCAGAAGATCCTCACGCCCCTGCAAGCGAATCAGCCGGCGTACGACGTCATGTTCTACCCCTCCTTGTGGATAGGCGACATGGCCCCGTATCTGGCCCCGGTGCCGCAGGAGTACCTGGACACCCCCGGCATGAAGGACGTCACGAAGGCCTATATGGACGTGGCCACCTGGAACGGGCAGGTCGTGCAGTACCCCGTGGACGGTGACCGGCATTACCTCAAGGTCCGCACGGACGTACTGAAGGACCCGAAGCGCCAGGCGGCGTACAAGGCGGCCACGGGCAAGGACCTGCGCACGCCCACAACCTGGGCCGAATACCAGGAGGTCGCCGCGTTCTTCAGCGGCAAGGACGTCGACGATGACGGCAAGCCCAACTTCGGCAGTGCCGAGGTCACCAAGCGTGACGACCTGACGTTCTCCGCCTTCATCAGCCGTGCGGCGCCCTATGTGAAGAACCCGAACGTCAAGGGGGGCCTCTTCTTCGACCTGGACACCATGAAGCCTCTGATCAACACCCCCGGCTTCGTACGCGCTCTCGACGACATGGTGAAAGCCAAGTCGACCTGGGCACCGGGTGGCGCCAACTTCGGTCTGGGCGACGAGATCTTCTCCTTCGGGGGCGGCCAGACACTGATGTCCTACTCATGGGACGACGCGTTCATCCAGGCCCAGCAACCGGACAGCAAGATACGCAACAAGATCGAAGCGGCGCCGCTGCCCGGTTCCACCGAGGTCTACAACCGCACCACAAAGGCGTGGGACAAGAAGCCGAACCAGGCTCCCTACTTCACCTGGGGGTGGACCTCGGCGGTGTCCAAGGCCTCGGCCCACCAGAAGATGGCCTTCGACTATCTGTGCTTCTTCAGCAACGAGGCCAATACCGCCCTCGACCTGACCATCGGCCGCTTCGGCGTCAATCCCTACCGCAACGCCCACTTCGATGCGGCGTTCTGGGAGAAGCAGGGCTGGGACAAGGACGTAGCGAAGTCGTACGTGCAGACGCTCTCCGGCATGGAAAAGAGCACCAACCGCGTCTTCGACCTGCGTGTCCCCGGTGTCAACCAGTACATGTCCGCGCTGGCCAACGGCGTCGCCGCGGCTTTGGCGGGGCAGAAGGCGCCGCAGCAGGCACTGGACGAGGCGGCCCGGGAGTGGGCCAAGATCACCGAGCAGATCGGCAAGGACACGGTCCACGACGCCTATCGCAACGTGGTCGCACTCGAGGACTACCGCTGACCCGACCACAGGACGCCCCGGGTGACCGGCCGGCTCCGGCCGGCCACCCGGGGGCGACCGCCCCTTTCCACAAGGAGCACCATGTACGGCCTGCGCCGGCACAAGAGCATGTTCCTGCTCCCAGGACTGCTCACACTCCTACTGATCATCATCTTCCCTCTTCTGTTCACCATCCGCGTCAGCTTCTCCGGCTGGAACGTCAGCAGCCCTCGGATGGACTTCATCGCAGGGGCCAACTACGCCACGATGCTGCACGACAGCCGCTTCTGGTCCGCGATCATGCGCCTGATCCTGCTGGCGGGCGGCACCGTTCTGATCCAGTACGTCATCGGATTCGGCATGGCCCTGCTCGTCTGGCGCGACGTACGCGGCCGCAGGTTCTGGCGGGTGCTGTTCCTCGTCCCCATGATGACCACTCCCGTCGTGATGGCCGCCATCTGGCAGATGATCTTCCACGAGTCGCTGGGGCCGCTGAACGATCTACTCGGGATGCTGGGCCTGACCAAGGTCGCCTGGCTCACCGAGTCCGGGCCGGCGCTGGTCGCGCTGATGACCGTCGAGGTCTGGCAGTGGACCCCGTTCATGTTCCTGCTGCTGCTGGCCGGCCTGCTGAGCCTTCCCAAGGAACCGTTCATGGCCGCCGCGATCGACGGCGCCGACGTGTGGCGCACCTTTTGGAAGGTCACCTTCCCGCTCATGGCGCCGGTGTCGGTCGCGGCGGTCATCATCCGGCTGATCGAGGCCTCGAAGCTCTCCGACAGCGTCTACGTGCTGACCTCCGGTGGACCGGGCTCCTCCACGGAGACTCCGGGCTACTACCTCTACATCCAGGGACTGCGGGATCAGCAGACCGGCTACAGCGGGGCGATGTCCCTGACCTACCTGGTCCTGATGATCGTCACGCTCACCGTGGTAGCCGCCTTGCTCACCAGGGCCCTCAAGCTGAAGGGGCACTCATGAGGCCGCGCCTTTACCCCGTATTCAAGTACACCGTGATCGCCCTGTGGGCCTGCTTCGTCGCGGGACCGTTCTTCTGGGCCATGACGACCAGTTTCAAGGACGCCAACGCAGTGCAGGGCGGCGCCACATACCTTCCCTGGATCCAGTACCAGCCCACCGCCACCGGCTGGCGCAACATCTTCGGCGGAGCCGGTGGCATCGATGTGATCCAGCCCTTCCTCAACAGTGCCATCGTCACCATCGCCGCCTCGGCCATCAGCCTCGTTCTCGGATCCCTGGCCGCCTACGCGTTGTCCCGCTACCGGTTCAGGATCGGCTTCATCAAGAACAGCGACATCGTCTTCTTCTTCGTGTCACAACGGATCATGCCGCCCGTCGTCCTGGTGATCCCATTCTTCTACCTGCTGCAGTGGGCGGGCCTCCTGGACAGCATCGCGGGACTGGTCATCGTGACGGTCGCCCTGCTGCTGCCGATCGCGGTGTGGGTGATGGTGGACTTCTTCAACGGCATTCCGCGTGAGATCGACGAGATGGCCATGCTCGACGGATGCGGGCCGTTGCAGACCTTCGTCCGGGCGATCCTGCCGAACTCCCTGCCCGGGCTGACCGTGGCCGCGATGTTCTGCGCGGTGTTCGGCTGGAACGACTTCTTCTTCGCCTTCAGGCTGACCTTCACCGAGGTCCAGACCCTGCCCCAGGCGGTCGTCGCCCTCAACTCCTCCATCCCGCCCTGGTGGACCCTGTCCGCGGCTGCCCTTTTCGGTGTGGCGCCGCTGGTCCTGCTCGCCATCTGGGTGGAGCGCTATCTGTCAAAAGGCAACCTGTCGGGAGCAGTCCGATGACCCTGAGTGCCACTGATCTGAGCCTGACCGTCGATGGCGTCGACCATCTCAAGAGCGTGACCGCAATCTTCGAACCGGGACGGCTCCACACTGTCATCGGCCGGACCATGGCGGGAAAGACGACGCTGCTGCGGGCCCTGGCCGGCCTGCAGGTGGTGGACTCCGGCTCCCTGACCAGGGACGGAGCCGACCTCCTGAGAACGCCGGTCTGGCGGCGCGACACCGCCATGGTCTACCAGCAGTTCATCAACTACCCACATCTCAGCGTGTTCGGCAACGTGGCCTTCCCGCTCCGGCGCCAGGGGCTGTCACGGGACGAGATCCAACGACGGGTCGGCAAAAGCCTGGCGCTTGTCGGCCTGACCGGCTTCGAGCGGCGCAAGCCGTCGCAGCTCTCCGGCGGACAGCAGCAGCGCGTCGCCGTGGCGCGCGCCCTCGCACGCGGCACGGGAATTCTCCTGCTCGACGAGCCACTGGCCAACCTCGACTACAAACTGCGCGAACAGCTGCGCGAAGAGTTCAAGACCCTCTTCTCGGACCAGGGCGACACGATAGTGGTCTATACGACGACCGAGCCCGCCGAGGCGATGATGCTCGGTGACGTGGTGCTGGTCATGCACGAGGGGCGGATCCTCCAGGTCGGCCCCCCGCAGGAGGTCTTCGAGCGCCCGGCGACGACCACCGTTGCATCCATCATCAACGACCCGCCCATGAACATTTTCCCCGGCCGGATCGAGGGCGGTCAGGTCACGGTGGCCGGCTTCCAGGCCACGCACGTATCCGCGCATCTCGCCGACCTGCCCGACGGCGCCTACCAGTTCGGCCTGCGGGCAACGGATGTCAGCCTGGCCTCCGCCGGTGTCGAGGGCGCGGTCACCTTCGTGGAGATCTCCGGCTCCGAGACCTTCGTTCACGCGGCTGTCGGCAAGACTCCGTTCGTCATACAGATCGAGGGCATCCATGACGTCGCTCTCGGCGACCTTGTGAAACTCCGGCTACGCCCCGAGCGGCTGTACGCCTTCGACGAGAAGGGCTCGCTCGTGCGGACACCTTCGTATGATCTTGTTTCAGTGGGAGGGCGTTGAGATGGCGCAGTTGGACATTGTCGACGTCGGGCACAGCTACACGCCCGGCGCCGAAGAGAAGCAGTGGGCCCTCAGGCCACTGAGGCTGACCTTCGAGGCCAGCAAGACGTACGCACTGGTGGGGCCGTCGGGCTGCGGCAAGACGACGCTGCTGAACATCCTGTCCGGGCTGGTCAAACCGTCGCAGGGCCAGGTCCTGTTCGACGGCGTCGACGTCACGGCTCTGCCGACGAAGGCGCGCAACATCGCCCAGGTCTTCCAGTTCCCCGTCATCTACCACTCGATGACGGTGTACGAGAACCTCGCCTTCCCACTGCAGTGCCGCCGGTGGGCCAAGGCGAGGATCGATGCCAAGGTCCATCAGGTGGCCGAGGCGCTGGACCTGGACGACCGGCTGGGGCAGCCCGCCCGGCGGCTCACCGCGGACGACAAGCAGCTGATCTCGCTCGGCCGCGGCCTTGTCCGTGACGACGTGGCGGCCGTGCTGATGGACGAGCCCCTGACCGTCATCGATCCGCAGCTGAAGCACTCGTTGAGGCGGAAGATCCGTGAGATCACCGAGCAGTTCCAGCCCACGGTCATCTACGTTACCCACGACCAGTACGAAGCCATGAGCATTGCGCAGGAAGTGCTGGTCATGAGGGACGGCCAGGCCATGCAGCAGGGCACTCCGGAGCAGCTCTTCGAGGCACCCTCATCAACATACGTCGGCTACTTCATCGGCTCACCGGCCATGAACTTCCTCACCCTGGACCGGGCGCACCAGGAGTTCACCCTCGGAGGCCGGACCCTGGCCGTGGCGTGGGACATCCCGGGGAGCACCGGCGCGGTCCAGGTGGGAATCCGGCCCGAGTACGTCAAGGTCGTCACGGAACCCGGGCCGAACACCTTTGCCGCCAGGCTTCGCGGCGTCCAGGATCACGGCCCTCAGCGCGTGCTCGAGATCGACGTGGCCGGCCAGCCCATGAAGGCGAAGGTGCCGCGGGAGGACGGGGTTCCTGCGATCGAGGAATTCCTGGTGCATCTACCGCGCGCGAAGGCGCTCCCCTATTCGGACGGTCACCTGGTTCTCCAGTCGTAGAGCGGGCGGTTGCCGACGGGAGGCCAGTTGCAGTGGGGGGAAACAGCACGCCCCGCTGTCGCTGCCGGCTCTCACACCGGCGTGGTCGGCATCATCCGCAGCGGACCGCCGGGCCGGTCGTACACGCGCGAACGACCGGACTTGCGGAGGTCTTTCCGAACCGCACCAATGGTCGGCGGACTGCGGCACGGATCAGGCGGCGCCGTCCATGCCTTCATGGTGCGCCGGCCGGGCCGTCCGCCGCTTCTCAGCAGTGTTCTGGGATTCGGGGATCCGAAGCGGCAGTCGACGTCCCACTCGGCGCGCCGGTTGCCGCCGGATTGCCGCCCGCCTGCTTGAGCCTCCACCCCAGGTCAGGAATCCGTTTCGCCCACTGTGGACGCCGCGCGGCGGCGCGGCAGACAGAGCCGGGCGGCCAGCAGCCCGGCCGCGCCGATCAGGGCCCACAGCGCCCATGGGCCGATCGCATACACGGCGCCGCCGATGAGCGGTCCGGCGCCCGTACCGGTCGTGTACGCGGCGCCGTACAACCCCTGGTAGCGCCCGACCATGTGCGGCGGAGTCAGACTTCCCAGGTAGGCCATGGCGACTGAGCTGGTCATCATCTCGCCGAGCGTCCATATCAGCACCGTCGCCGCCAGCAGGACCATGCTGGCCGTGAACCCGGTCAGCGCGAGACCGACACCGGTGATCAGGTTGCCGATGGCCAGTACGTACTCCGGCCGGTACCGGGAGACCGCGCCGGTGATGGGCAGCTCAAGGGCCAACACCAGCAGACCGTTGAACCCGATGAGGAGACCGAAGTCGCGTTCGCTCAGACCCACGTCGCTGACGTGCAGGGGCAGGCCGACGGTGGACTGGATGTAGACGAACTCGGCGACCACGGTCATGAGCAGGAATCGCACGAGGGTGCGGTCGGCGAGCGCCTGCCGGTATCCCACCGCCCGGTCCGCCTTTGTGTCCGTGTCGTCCTGGCCGGACCGCGGCTGGGGCGCATCCCGCAGCAGCATCGCCACGACCACGCCGAACAGCAGGCACGCGGCGGCATTGCCCAGGAAGAGCTCCGTGTAGGAGGTGCTGGCCAGCACACCGCCGATGACGCCGCCCAGGGCGGCGCCGAGGTTCATCGCGAACCGGAACACCCCGAAGGCGGCCAGCCGTTGCTGGTTGGTATCCACGGCGTCGAGCAGCACGGCGGCGGCGGCCGGCCGGTAGATCTGCGACGTCACGCCGATGAGACCGACCACCGCGACGATGAGCGGGAGCGGCCCGAGGGACGGCACGACCGCCGTCAGCCCGGCGGTGGTCACCGCGGACAGCACGATGGTCCATCGCCGGCCGATCTTGTCGGCGAGGTGACCGCCGACGGCGTTGCCGAGCACCTTGCCCACCCCGGACACGCCCAGCACCAACCCCGCGGCACCGGCGGAGTAGCCGCGCTCGGTCAGGTAGAGCACGATGAACACGGGCAGGAAGTTGCCGACCTGGTTGACCAGGATGCCGAGACTGATGATCCACACCCGGCCGGGCAGGCCGCGCAGCGCGTCGCGGAATCGCGGCTGGTCGAGCTTCGACTGGTCCGGCGGCGCGGTGCTCACGCGACGGGCTCGGTGCGCACGTGTATCGCCGCGGCCAGCCGCCTGCCGTGGGCGATCGCTTCGGTGGCGGTGGCGCCGCGGGCGATGACGTGACCGACCTTGTCCTCGTTCCAGGTCAGCGGTGGTACCTCGTCGCCCGGCCGTACCTCCAACTGGAGGTCGACGAACGCCGGGTCCGCGCGCACGGCGTCGACGCCGGTCACCTCCAGGACCCGTCCGGGCTCCGGCGTGAGGAACCGGACGGCCGCTCCGCCCCGAGGCTCGGGCGACATGGTCAGCGGCTCCACCATGCCGAACCTGGCGCCCAGCGCGTAGCGCTCCATGTCGACGCCGTAGGCGATCCCGGCCAGTTCGTTGATCCGGTCACCGCCGATGCGGTTGTGCGACTCGATGATCCGCGGGCCGCGCGAGGTCAGTTTGACCTCGGTGTGCCCTGGACCGTTGCGCAGCCCAACCGCGTCGAGGAAGTCCGTCACCAACCGCGTGACCTCGCGCAGCGTCTCGGCCGAGCAGCCGCTGGGCTGCGAATGTCCGATCTCTACGAAACCGGAACCGACGCACTCCTTGTCGGTCACCGCGACGACCACATGCCGGCCGTCGAAGGTCAGGGTCTCCACGCTGATCTCCGGGCCGTCCAGGAACTCCTCCATGAGGAACTCGTCGAAGGAACCGGCACAGGACAGGTCCCTGGCGGCCCAAGGCCCGTCGTCAAGGGATCGGAACCGTTCGGCGACGATGTCCACGTCGGCTCGGTCGCGGACGCAGAACACCCCCAGGCTGCCCGATTCGCGGACCGGCTTGACGATGATCGGGAGCCCGTGCGCCGATACGAACTCCCGAACGTCCTGCGCGCAGCGGCCGACCGCGGAGGCCACCGGGCTGATGCCCTTCGCGGCCAGGTGCCGGCGCATCCGCCACTTGTCCAGCAGCAGTTCCACGGTGACGACGGACTCGCCGCCGAGACCGAGCGCCTCGTTGACCCGCGCCGTCGGCAGCAGCCCAAGCTCGAACAGCGATACGGCCGCCTGGAACGGGTACGCCTCGTGCAACACCCGGACCAGCGGCAGGAGTTGGTCGATGTCGCCGTAGTCGAGCAGCAACGCCTGATCGACATAGGGCCAGTGGCCGCGGTCGTACTCGTCGGGGAACTGGGCGTGAACCACGTCCAGGCCGAGCTCCCAGGCCTTGCGCACATGCTCGACCTTGCCTCCGATCACCAGGACGCGAGGCCGTCCTGTGGCGACCGCCGAGGACCATTGGCCAGTGGGTACGACATGGTCGGTCAACGTGACCCCTCCAGGCGGATCAGTTCGCCACCGCCGCGCGGTGCGCCGCACGGAGGCTCAGCGGCCTCATGTCTGTCCACATCCGAATCGATGCGGTCGGCGGCTCACGGATCCGACGCTAGCCTGCATTCAGGACGATTTACTTCCGGAAATAAGGGGAGGCCGGCCGTGCACGACGACGCGAGCCCCACCGCCCGCGCGCTCCTCACCCTTGAACTGATCCAGAACAGCCCGGGGATCACCGCGGAGCGGCTGGCCCGCAGGCTGGCGGTCTCCGAACGGGCGGTCCGCCGGTACGTCGGCATCCTGCGCGAGGCCGACGTGCCGATCGACGCGACCCGCGGCCCGTACGGCGGCTACCGCGTCGGACGCGGGCACCGGTTGCCGCCGCTGATGTTCACCGACTCCGAGGCGCTCGGCCTCGTCATGGCCGTACTGGAAGGGCACCATGCGGCCGGCGACCCGGACGACCCGGCGGGCAGCGCACTCGCGAAGATCGTCCGAGTGCTGCCGGCGCCGGTCGCCGGCCCCGCCGACGCCGTTCGGCAGATCCGCGCCCTGCCCCGCGACCGCGACGCCTCGACCCCGGACCCGGAGACGACGGCACTCCTCGTCCAGGCCAGTGCCGCACGGCAACGGCTGCGCCTCGCCTACCGTCCGGGCCCCGGCCGCGACCGCGCCATGGAGGTCGACCCGTGGGCGGTCGTCGTCCACCACGGCCGCTGGTTCCTGCTGTGCTGGTCGCACACGGTCGACGCCCGGCGCCTCCTGCGTATCGACCGGGTGCTCACCGTCGACGTCCAGGCGGACACCTTCACCCCGCCGCTCGACCTCGACCCCGTAAGCACCCTCGAAGAGCACCTCTCCGAAGACTGGAAGCACCAGGCAGAGGTCGTCATCGAGGCGCCCGCGGCGGCCGCCGCCGAGTGGATCCCGCGCAGCCTCGGCCGACTGGAGCCCCTCGCCCCGGACCGTACCCGCCTCCTCGGATCCACCGACGACCCCGACTGGTACGTCCGACGACTCACGGCGATCGAGGCGCCGTTCCGCATCATCGGCCCTGTCGAACTGCGGCATGCCGCCCGCCGGCTGGCCGACCGCCTCGGGCAGGCGGCCGCCCGGTCACCCGATCCGGCTCACTGACCTGTCCTTCTCGCCGATGCTTTCGCATCAACTCCCTTATGCCGCAATGACGTTGTGGGGCTCGGCGAGCGCGCCGGCCGAGAGTCTTGGAGGCTCCGCGTGCAGCGGTGCCCGCCTTGCGCTTGCGAAGGACCCCGCCGAGCACGCCGCCCTTCGGCGGACACCAGGAAACATGCCGATCCCGTAGCGCCGTGCCGCGGGCGGGCATCGGCGCCTGGGCCGCCAGCGCGGCCCGCACCCGGACCTTGAGGCGGTTTTGCGCCCTTGAACATGCCGCCGAACACCGACACGCTCAAGTCGTGCGCCTCTGGAGCGCGATGGCGTCAAGGCACCGGTCGGTGGGGCCGGCCTCAAAGCTTGAGCACAAATTACACACATCCCCTCTACAGATCCGCCCCGTTGGTCTAGATTGACCGTGCTTCAACTGCTCGGGCACGAGGCGACCAATAGCGATCCATAAGTCCGGCACTACGGAAAGCCAGCAGTCGCGTCCCCCGTGCCAGACGTGGGGTGATCAATTCTTGGAGCCCGAGAGGGGGGCTTCGGGTGCGGGGAGCACCCGAGGTTTCGACGGGTTCCCGGGCGCACCTCGAGAGCCTGACAGGACATGCAAGTCCGCTGCCGCCAGGGCGGGTTGTTGAAGTAGCGCTGAAGTAGCCGGGATGTCATGCGCGGGGGGCGGGGCCTCCCGCAGGGAGGAACAGCGCGGCGCGGGGGGCGAGGGGCCTCCCGAGGGGTGGAAGCGTGCGGGGGGCGGGGGCCTCCCGGGGGGAGGAACAGTGTCGGGCGAACACGTCGTACCACTGGGGACCGGGGGGGTTCTGTGCGGCAGGGGGGATTAGTCGGCCCTTTTCCGTCGACGCGCGGGCGTCTGGCGAATGGGGCAATCAGCCGGCCTGTGAACGACTGGGAGCAGCGGTACCGCCGTACCGTGATCACCAGCGATACCGTGGCCACCGCCTTGGTGGTGGCGGCGATCGGCAACTTCTTCGGGGCCCGAGACGCGGCCAACTGGCACGAGAAGTGGGGAATTCTCGCATTCGGCACCGAGCTGCTGGTGCTGGGAGCGCTTGCGGTGAGCCGGTCGTGGGCTCCGGCCGTGCTCGGCCAGGGCGCCGAGGAATTCCGCCGGCTCGGACGCTCACTGTTCACGGCTACCGTCGTACTGGCGCTCGGCGGGATCGCCCTGACCTCGCGCAACATCAAGCTCTGGATATTCGTCGCGATCCCCGCGATCGCGCTCGTCACCATGACCGCGCGGTATCTGCTCCGCCTCGGGCTGCACAAACAGCGGAACGAAGGACAGTGCCTGAGACCGGTGCTCGCTGCCGGGAGCCTGGCCACCGTGCGCGACCTGATCACCCGGACCCGCAAGTTCCCGCACCTCGGCTGGCGGGTGGACGCGGTGTGCACGACGGACGGTCTCGGGCTCGACGGTGACCAACTGGACGGAGTGCCGGTCGTCGGCCGACTGTCGGACGTCGCGGGCCACGTCCGCCGCGACGGCTACCGTGTCGTCGCGGTCACACCGGACCCGCACTGGTCACCGGAGCGGCTGCAGCGGCTGGCCTGGAACCTCGAAGGCAGTGATGCCGAGATGGTCGTGGCCCCCGTGCTGATGGAGGTGGCCGGTCCGCGGCTGCACGTCGACGCGGTGCTCGGGATCCCGCTGCTGCGGGTCAGTATGCCGACCTTCACCGGGGGTCACCGGGCGATCAAAGAGGTCGTCGATCGGATGGGCGCTGCGATCCTGCTGATGCTGTTCGCGCCGCTGATGGTGCTCGTCGGGCTGCTCGTGCTGGTGGACAGTCGGGGCGGGGCGTTCTACCGCCAGCGCAGAGTCGGCAAGGACTGCCGCGAGTTCACCATTCTCAAGTTCCGCACCATGGTCGCCGGGGCTGACGGGGCACGTGCCGGGCTGGCCGACCGCAACGAGGGCGCCGGCCTGCTGTTCAAGCTCCGCCGGGATCCGCGGGTGACCCGGGTGGGAGCAGTGCTGCGCCGGTACTCGATCGACGAGCTCCCGCAGCTCTTCAACGTACTCAGCGGATCGATGTCGCTCGTCGGCCCGCGGCCTCCGTTACCGGAGGAGTCCGCCGCGTACGGCCCGGACATCCGGCGGCGGCTGCTGGTCAAGCCCGGGCTCACCGGGCTGTGGCAGATCAGCGGACGCAGCGACCTGCCGTGGGACGAGGCGGTCCGGCTCGACCTGCGGTACGTGGAGGACTGGTCGCTCGCCCTGGACACAGTGATCTTGTGGAAGACGCTGCGTGCGGTGCTCCATGGGCAGGGGGCCTACTGATGCGCGGGGGGCGTCGTCCGGTCGGCGCGCGGATGGCAGGCCAAGAGGGCCTGCCTGGGGGGAGGAACGGGTCATGAAGGTCAGCGTTTTCGGGCTCGGCTACGTGGGCTGCGTGTCGGCCGCGTGCCTGGCCAGCCTCGGTCACGAGGTCATCGGGGTGGACGTGAACCAGGTGAAGGTCGACCTGGTCAACGACGGCAGAGCCCCGGTGGTCGAGGAGCGGATCGGCGAGCTCATAGCCGAGGTCGTGCGGACCGGAGCGTTACGCGCCACCGGCGACGTCCGCGAGGCGATCATGGACAGCGAGGTGTCGCTGATCTGCGTGGGCACGCCGTCGGAGCCCAACGGCAGCCTGTGCACCACATATCTGGAGCGGGTCACCGAGGAGATCGGTGCCGCGGTGGCCGAACGGGGTGGGCGGCAGACCGTCGTGTTCCGCAGCACCATGCTCCCGGGCACCTGCCTGAACCTGCTCGTACCGATCCTGGAGAAGTACGTCGGTGGCACGGCCGGGGTGGACTTCGGGGTCGCGGTCAACCCGGAGTTCCTGCGCGAGGGCACGAGCGTGCGGGACTTCTTCGACCCGCCCAAGACCGTCGTCGGCGAGCTCGACCCGGCAAGCGGCGACGTGGTGGCGGCGCTGTACGACGGCTTGCCCGGCGAGGTGTTCCGGGTGCCCATCCCGACAGCCGAGGCGATCAAATACGCGGACAACGCGTTCCACGGCCTCAAGATCGGCTTCGCGAACGAGCTGGGCGCGGTGTGCCGGGCGCTCGGGGTGGACTCGCACCAGGTGATCGACGTGTTCCTGGCCGACCGCAAGCTGAACATCAGCCCCGCGTACCTGCGGCCCGGCTTCGCCTTCGGTGGCTCCTGCCTGCCCAAGGACCTGCGCAGCCTGGTCCACGCGGCGCGGCGGGCCGACGTCTCGGTGCCCATCCTCGCCCACGTGCTGCCCTCCAACGCCGAACATCTGCAGCGCGCGGTGGAGTTGGTCGAGCGCACCGGCAAGCGTCGGGTGGGCATGTTCGGGCTGTCCTTCAAACCCGGCACCGACGACCTCCGCGAAAGCCCGCTCGTCGAGCTGGCGGAGAGGCTCTTCGGCAAGGGGTACGACCTGCGGATCTACGACCCCAACGTGAACCTCTCCCGGCTGCTCGGCGCGAACCGCGAGTACATCGAGACCCGGCTGCCGCACCTCGCGCAGCTGCTCGCGGAGTCCGTCGACGAGGTCCTCGAGCATGCCGAGGTATGCCTGGTCGGGACCAAGGATCCGGCCGTCCTGTCGGCGCTGCCCCATGGCGACGGCACGGTGATCGTCGACCTCGTCCACCTTCCCGACGCCGAGGCGCGCCGGACCGAACCGGGATACGTGGGCCTTGCTTGGTGACAAGACCAGCGGCGCCGGGCCCGCCCGGCGCGCGCTGATTCTGGTGGAGAACCTGTCGGTGCCGTTCGACCGGCGGGTGTGGCAGGAGTGCACGACACTGCGCGACGCGGGCTGGACGGTGCACGTCATCTGTCCCCGGGGGGAGAAGCGGGACACGGAGCCGGAGGCGGAGATCGACGGGGTGCGCATCCACCGCTACCCGTTGCGCGCGGCCACCGGAGGGCCGGCCGGCTACCTGCGGGAGTACGGATCGGCGTTGTGGCACACGCTCCGGCTGGCCCGCAAGGTCGGCCCGGTCGACGTGGTGCACGCCTGCAATCCGCCGGACCTGCTGTTCCTGCCGGCGCTGTGGCTGAAGCGGCGCGGGGCGCGGTTCGTCTTCGACCAGCACGACCTGGTACCCGAGCTGTACCTCTCCCGGTTCGACCGCGGCGAGGATCTGCTCTACCGCGCCGTGTGCGCGCTGGAACGGCGGACCTACCGGGCCGCGGACGTCGTGCTCGCCACGAACGAGAGCTACCGGGACGTCGCGCTGCGCCGTGGCGGGCAGCGGCCACAGGACGTCTTCGTGGTGCGCAGCGCGCCCGACACCAACCGGTTCCAGCCGGTACCGCCCGAGCCGGAGCTGAAGCGCGGCAAGCCTCATCTGCTGTGCTACCTCGGCGTCATGGGCCCCCAGGACGGCGTCGACTACGCCTTGCGGGCCCTCGCGAAGCTGCGCGACGAGTTCGGGCGGACCGACTGGCATGCGGTGTTCGTCGGCGGCGGCGACACCTTCGACGCGATGGTCGAGCTGTCCCGGCGGCTCGGGCTCTCGGAGCAGGTGCAGTTCACCGGGCGTATCCCGGACGCCGACCTGGCGCGCTACCTGTCCACCGCGGACGTGTGCCTCTCCCCCGACCCGCACAATCCGCTCAACGACGTGTCGACCATGAACAAGGTCCTGGAGTACATGGTGATGGGACGGCCGATCGTCTCGTTCGACCTCCGGGAGGCGCGGGTCTCCGCCGGCGACGCCGCCGTCTACGCACCCGCCAACGACGAGGCCGAGTTCGCCAAGCTCATCGCGCTGCTCCTGGACGACCCGGAGAAGCGGGCCCGCATGGGCAAGATCGGCGAGGAACGGATCAACGGGCCGCTCGCCTGGCGGAACTCCCAGCAATCGCTGCTTGCCGCCTACGCCGCTGCCTGCCGGGACCACGCTCCGGTATCGGCGGGCCACCCGGACCGGGCAGGGAAGAGGCAGCGCCGTTGAGCGATGACACGATACGCCTGGTCACGATCGGCCGGATCATCCGTCGGCGCTGGCGGCTTCTCACCGTCCTCGCCGTGGTGGGTGCGCTCGTCGGTTTCGGCACCTCTTTGCTGTTTCCGCCGCGCTACACGACATCGGCATCGGTACTGCTGCCGGGCGCGTGGGAGGAGCGCGAGCTGCTGACTCAGTCGGAGATCGCGACCAGTTCGGTGGTGGTCGACCGCGCGGCCGCTGCGCTCGACTGGAGCGGGGTCAGCGGCCGCGAGCTGCGGGACCAGGTGAGCGCCAAGGCCTCGGACGGGAACATCATCAAGATCTCTGGTACGGCCGACACCCCGGAGCGTGCGCAGCGGCTCTCCGACCAAGTGGCCCAGCAGTACGTCACATTCGCCGCGCGGATCGCCGGCGACAACACCGACCCCGAAGCGGCGGCGGGGCCCGAGGCGCTGCGGAAGATGGTGGTGCAGACCAGCCGCCGCATCACCGACCTGGCCGAGGCGGCCGATCCCGGGCAGACCGTGGAGAGCGTGCAGGGCCGCACCGAGCTCGAGAAGCTGCGCACCACGCTGCAGGAGGCCATGGACAAGCTGGACCAGGCCGACCCGGCGACCAACAAGGCCAACATGGTCGTCATGGGGCCGTCCGCCCGGCCGACCGGCGAGGCACCGCCGACGAGGATGCAACTCATCGTCGCCGGGGCGCTGCTGTTCTTCCTGGTCTCGGTCATCGGCCATCTCACCGCCGCGCGGGTGAGTCGCCGACTGCGCACCGAACCGGAGATCGCCGCGGCGCTGGACTCGGCGCTCCTCGGCACCGTCGACGTACCTGGTGAACGGCCCGCGCACCGACCGGAAGACAGTGCTCTGCGGCCCCGGATCCGCCGGCTCCTCGGCCTCGACATCCGGTGGGACGTACCGACCCCGCAGACCTCCGGCGACGAGGCCGGCAGGCAGATCCGCTACCGGCGGGTGTGCGCCCGCCTCCGCGACCAACTGCCCGCCCCCCGACGGCTGCTGGTCGTCGTCCCGGACGGCGACGAGATCGCCCGCCGGGCCGCCGGGCAGCTCGTCGCCGAGGCCGGGAGCGATCCTTCCCCAAGCTCTTCGAGCAGGGGATACCCCATGCTGCGGGTGGTGGAGGTCTCGGTGTCCCAGCCGATGGTGCCGGACAGCGACGACGAGTCCGGTGCCCTGGTCGTGGTCAGCGCGGGCAGCTGGACCGCAGGGGAACTCGCCGGCATCGCCGAGGCGTGTGCGGATGCCAAGCACGAGGTCGTCGGCATCGTCCTCGCCGGCACGGTCTGGACCCGGCCGGCACGGTCCGCCGGCCGGCCTCGGGATGCCGCCACGCTGGCGCTCGCGGTGGGCAACGACGCAAGGGGAGGCTCAGGGTGACGACGAGTACGAGTTCGGAGTCATCGGCCGCCACTCCACTGATTGACCTGCAGTCGCTGGTGGTGGCGGTACGGAGGCGGCGCCGCCTCTGGTCCGCCATGGCACTGCTTGGGCTGCTCGTCGGCGCGGCGGTGGCGGTCCTGATGCCGCCACCGCCGACCGCGGTGACCAAGGTGCTGGTCGCGCACCAGGCGGACCAGCCGAACGACCCCGGAACGCTGATCCGCACCGACGTCGCGCTGCTGCAGACCACGCGGATCGCGAGCAAGGCCCTGCAGTCCCTCAAGTCCCCGGAAAAACCGGAGGACTTCATGCAGGACTACGGGGGCATCGGCTTGACCAACAACCTGCTGCAGATCGATGTGACAGGTGACAGCGACGCGGAAGCGGTGGCCCGCGCCAAGGCGCTGGCCGACGCGTTCGTCGCGGACCATGTGCGGCGGATACAGGAAGCCGCGAACGCCGAGTCCAAGACCCTGCTCGAGCAGCGTGACCGGATGCGGGACGAACTGGCACAGGTCAACAAGAAGATAGGGGACAGAACCCCGGAGAGCAGCCCGGAAGACTCGGCGAACCTCGAGTCTCTCTTCGCCCGCCGGGCCGAACTCACCTCGCGGACAGCCGATTTCGATCAGCGCGCCGGAGAGGCACGCACCAGCACGCCCCGGCTGATCGCCGGCACACAGATCGTGGACGCCCCGCGCGCGGTGCGGCACTCCCTGCCCAAGACCGCTGCCACCAACGCCGTGATCGGGCTCGTCCTCGGTCTCTTCCTCGGGCTCGCGGTGGCCGCGGTCGGCTCGGTGGTGGCGGACCGCCCCGTGCTGCGCCGGGAGATCGCGGCGAACCTGGGCGCCTCGGTCATCGCGGAGCTGCGCCGCGTGCCCCGCTGGTCGGTCAAGCTGTGGCAGCGCCGACGGACCCGGGCGGCACGGACGAGGCTCACCTCGTCCCTGGCCCGCACCGTGCGCGACTCCGCGGAACCGGTGTCGCTGCTGGAACTGGGCTGTGCGCGCAGCACGAGTGTGATCGCCCTGGACCTGGCACGGGCACTGGCGACGGCTGAGGAGCCGGTGGTCATCGTCGATGGTCTGCCACGCCGGCAGCTCGCCAACCGCCGCCCGAAGCCAGGAGACCCCACCGTGGTCAGCGGCGAGAGCGCCGCGACCGGATCGCAGCAGGAGCGCCGGCTCGGCGTCGGCTCGGTGGCACCCGGCGCGGCGTGGACCGACCTGCAGCACCTCGGCACCCAGACCGTGCTCGTCGTGCGTGCCGGGCACGGCAGCGCCGCATGGCTGCACACCGTGGCGCGGCAGCTCGCGGACCAGAGCATTCCGGTGATCGGCGTGGTGCTGATCGACCCCGATCCGCGGGACCGGACCGACGGCACGCTGTGGGACGGGCTGCACACCGCGCTGCGCGGCCGGAACGAGCGGCCCGCCCGGCAGAACGGGACGGGCCGGCGGCGGACGGAGCGGCTGCCGATGTGGGCCGCACAGGTCCCGGACAACGACCAGGAGGCGCGGTAGGACATGTGTGGCATCGCAGGGACTTACCGATGGCCGGACGGGAAGGTCGTGACCGACCGGCTCACCGATACCCTCGCCCACCGCGGTCCGGACGGGGCGGGCCGGTACAGCCACTCCGTCGGTGACGGCGAGGTGCACCTCGGGCACCGTCGGCTGGCCATCGTCGACCTGTCCGAGACCGGCGCCCAGCCGATGGTCTCGGACGGCCTCGTCCTGACGTACAACGGGGAGCTGTACAACGCGCCCGAGCTGCGTGCCGAACTGGCAGCGGCCGGGGTGCGCTTCCGCGGTACCTCCGACACCGAGGTGCTGCTTGAGGCCTGGCGGCGCTGGGGCACCGACTGTCTGCCCCGGCTGCGCGGCATGTTCGCGTTCGGGATCTTCGACGAGCGAACCGGTGAGCTGGTGCTCGCCCGCGACCAGCTCGGCATCAAGCCGCTGTTCCTGCTCCGGCGCGGTGCGGGGCTGGTGTTCGCCTCCGAGCTCAAGGCGCTCGCCGCCGCCACCGGCGGATCGCTGCAGGTGGACGAGGCGGCGTTGGTGGCGTCACTGCTGTACTACTGGGTGCCGGACTCACGGTGCGCGTACCGCGAGGCGGAGAAGCTGCCGCCGGGGAGCTGGCTGCGGTGCCGGCCCGACGGCCGGGTGGAGCGCGGCCGGTACTGGCATCTGAAGGACGTCGCCGCCGAGGGCCGGGAGCGGGCCCGGGGCGGCGAGCAGCCGGACCTGGCCGCCATCGTCGAGGAGTCGACTCGCCGCCACCTGCTCTCAGACGTACCCGTGGCGACCTTCCTCTCCGGCGGCCTCGACTCCAGCTACCTGACCGCGCTGGCCGCCCGCGACCAACCCGGGATCTCCGCCTACACGATCGGGTTCCGCGCCGAGGACGCCAAGTTCGAGGCGATGCCCGACGACCTTCGCTACGCCCGGCAGGTGGCCGAGCGGTTCGGCGTCGACCTGCACGAGATCGAGATCGCTCCGAACGTGCTCGACCTGCTGCCGCAGATGACGTACCACCTGGACGAGCCGATCGGCGACCCCGCCGCGATCAACACGTTCCTGATCTGCGAGGCCGCCCGGGAGGCCGGGGTCAAGGTGATGCTCTCGGGGATGGGTGCCGACGAGCTGTTCGCCGGTTACCGCAAGCACCTGGCCAACCTGATCGCGCTGCGCTATCAGCGCGTCCCGCGGCTCCTGCGGCGCGGGGTGTCCCGGGCCGTGGACCGGCTGCCGGTGGCAACGGCCCGCCGGGGGTACCGGTCGGTGCGCTTCGCGAAGCGGTTCCTCTCCTTCGCCGAGCTGCCGGAGGAGACCGCGTTCCGGCGCAGCTACACCATGTACGACCAGGACGAGTTGCTCGCCCTGGTCGATCCGGACCTGGCCGGGACGGTGGACGACGTGCTGACCGAGCACGCGGACATCTACGAGGACAACGAGCTGGACGACTTCGTCAACCGCATGTGCCTGGGCGACGCCCGGATGTTCCTGCCGGGGCTGAACCTCGCTTACACGGACCGCTCCAGCATGGCCGCGTCGACCGAGGTGCGGGTGCCGTACGTGGACGTCGAGGTGGTCAAGGCGGCGTTCGCCGTGCCCGGCGATCGCAAGATCGTCGGACGGCAGGGCAAGGCCGTCCTCAAGGAGGCGGCCACCTCGATCCTGCCCCGGGAGATCGTGTACCGGCCCAAGGGCCTGTTCAGCGCCCCGCTGCGCGCCTGGATGAGCCGGGATCTGGCACCGCTGGTGCGCGAGGTGGTGAACGACGGCGTGCTCGTCAACTCCGGGTTCCTGCGCCGCGACGCGCTGGCGCGCATGGTCGCCGAGGACGCTGCCGGGCAGCGGGACTTCTCCAAGCATCTGTGGCATGTGCTGACCCTCGAGTACTGGTACCGCGACGCGATCTCCGGGTCCGGCCGGAGCGCTCGCTCGGCGGCGTAGAAGACGGCGTAGAAACAAGGGGACTTTGTGAAGCAGGTTGTGCAGAACTACAAGAGCGGCGAGCTGGCGGTGCTCGACGTGCCGGTGCCGGGGTGCAAGCCGGGCGGTGTGCTGGTCCGCACCGCCTACTCGCTGATATCCACCGGGACCGAGCTCATGAAGGTGTCCGAGGCCGGCATGTCGATGCTGGGCAAGGCCCGCTCCCGTCCCGATCAAGTGGCCAAGGTCATGCAGAGCGTGGCCACCAACGGGGTGCCCGCCACGTACCGCAAGGTGATGGGCAAGCTGGACTCCTACACGCCGCTGGGCTACTCGCTGTGCGGGGTGGTCGAGCAGGTCGGCGCCGGGATCGACGATGTGAAGGTCGGCGACCTCGTGGCCTGCGCCGGCAACGAGCACGCGTTGCACGCCGAGCTGAACTGGGTGCCGAAGAACCTCTACGCCCCGGTGCCTGACGGCCTCGCGCCGCGGCACGCGGCCTTCGGCACCGTCGGGTCGATCGCGATGCAGGGCGTGCGCCGAGGCGAGCCGCAACTCGGCGACGCGGCGCTGGTCATCGGCCTCGGGCTGATCGGGCAACTGGTGGTGCAGCTCCTCGCCGCTTCGGGGGTCCGCGTCGTCGGGGTCGACCCCGACCCGGTGCGCTGCGAGCTCGCCGAGGGCCTGGGCGCCGCGGCCTGCGGCGATCCCGCGTCCGCGGTCGTGGAAGCCGCCGTCGCCGAACTCACCGGCGGTCACGGCGTGGACCAGGTGTACCTGGCCGCCGGCGGCGGCAGCAACCAGCCCGTCGAGCTGGCCGCCCGGTTGTGCCGGGACCGTGGCCGGGTCGTCGACATCGGCAAGTGCCGCCTGGACCTGCCGTGGAACGCGTACTACGAGAAAGAGCTCGACGTCCGGTTCTCGCGCAGTTACGGCCCCGGGCGCTATGACCCGGAGTACGAGCTCGAGGGGCGGGACTACCCGATCGGCTACGTGCGCTGGACCGAGCGCCGCAACCTGGCGTGCTTCCTCGATCTCCTCGCCCGCGGCAGCGTCGACGTGGAGCCCCTGGTCTCCCACATCGCCGACTTCGACGACGCCGTCGAGACGTACCAGAGCCTGAAGGACGGCGACCTGAAGGCGGTGGCCGTGCTGTTCCGGTACCCCGAACAGAAGGAGGAAGCGGAGGCCCCGGCGGTCGCGGTGCCCGCGGTGCGACGCGGTGGCAGAGCGTCCACCCCGGCCCGCTCCGCCAAGGCACCGGTGCGGCTGGCGTTCGTCGGCGCGGGAAACTACGCGACGTCGATGCTGCTGCCGCACCTGGCACAGCGCGACGGCGTCGAGTTGTCCACGGTCGTCACCACGACGGCGCTGTCCGCGGCCAACGCCAAGCGGAAGTTCGGCTTCGCCGAGGCGACCACCGATCTCGACGCCGTACTCGGCGACAAGTCCATCGACGCGGTGTTCGTGGTCACCCGCCACAGCTCGCACGCCGAACTGACCCGAAGGGCGCTCCTGGCCGGCAAGGCGGTGTTCGTGGAGAAGCCCCTGGCGCTCACCGAGGACGACCTGGCCGGTGTGCTCGCGGCGGTGGAGGAGTCCGGCAACGACCGGCTACAGGTCGGCTTCAACCGCCGGTTCGCGCCGCTGTTGCAGGAGGCCAGGAAGCGGTTCGGCGCCAGGACCGGTCCGGCGAGCCTGCGCTACCTGGTCAACGCGGGCCGGCTGCAGCACGGCAGCTGGTACCTCCAACAGGGCACCGAGGGCTCGCGCTTCGCCGGCGAGGGCGGACACTTCATCGACACGGCGAGCTGGCTGCTCGAGGCCGACCCGGTCTCGGTGTACGCGACCGCCACGGCCGGCAACGAGGACCTGCAGGTCGTGCTGCGCTACCCGGACGGGTCCACCGCCACCATCAGTTACGTCACCACCGGCGCGCCCAGCTTCCCCAAGGAGACGCTGGACCTCGTCGCGGACGGCAAGGTGCTGCGGCTCGACGACTTCGTCCGTGCCGCTGTTTACGACGGCCGCCGCAAGCGGTGGGTCAGTTCGCGGCTGCCCAAGGCCCGGGACAAGGGCCAGTCCGCCGAGCTGGCCGCGTTCATCAAGGCCGTGCGGACCGGCGGGCCGATGCCGGTGCCGCTGGAGTCGCTGGTCGCCACCACCGCGGCCACCCTCGCCGTACAGGCAGGCCTGGCCGGCAGCACGCCGGTGACGCTGGCGAGGGCACGATGACCATGAGCGCGGGCTGGTACCTGCGGCGGTTGTCCCGGATGGGACCGCGGGAGGTCGGCGGCCGCGTGGGCGACGCGGTGCGCAGGCGGCGGTGGCGGTCTGCGCCGCCGGACTGCCCGAGCGTGAACGGCGCCCGGTTCACCGCGGTACTGCCCGCCGGGACGATCGCCGCAGTGCCGCCGGACGCAGCGAAACGCCTCATCGCCGAGGCGGACCGGCTGATGGCCGGGCACGCCGAGTACTTCGGGGTGGACCGCGACGACATGGTCAACCCCGACTGGTGGTACGACCCGAAGACCGGGCGCCGGGCTCCGTGGGGGTACGCCTTCGACGTGCCGTACCGGAACGAGGACGCGGTCGGGGACATCAAGCAGATCTGGGAGCCGTCCCGGCATCAGTACCTCACCGTGCTCGCCGCCGCCTACGCGATCACCGGGGACGAGCGGTACGCCGAGCGGGTGGCCGAGCACCTGCGGTTGTGGTGGGCGGCCAACGCGCCGCTGCGCGGAGTGCACTGGGTCAGCGGCATCGAGCTGGGCATCCGGCTCCTGTCCTGGGTGTGGATCCGCCGGCTGCTCGACGGCTGGCCGGGCGCGGCCGGGCTGTTCGAGGACAACCCGGTGGCGCTGAACCAGATCTGGCACCACCAGCGCTGGCTGGCCGCCTTCCCCAGCCGGGGGTCCTCTGCGAACAACCACGTCATCGCCGAGGCCGCCGGGCAGTTAGCCGCAGCCTGCGCGTTCGGCTGGTTCCCCTCCTCGGCGCGTTGGCGAGCGGGCGCGCTGCGATCGCTGGAGCGGCAGCTGCGCGGCAACACCTTCCACTCGGGCCTCAACCGCGAGTTGGCCACCGAGTATCACGGACTCGTGCTGGAGCTCGGCCTGGCCGCGGTGGCCGAGGCGGATGCCGCCGACGTGCCGGTCCCCGCATCGCTCCGGCTGGTGCTGCTGCGGATGACCGACGCCCTCGCGGCCATCGTGGACAACCGGCTGCGGCCGCCGCGCCAGGGAGACGCGGACGACGGGCACGGTCTGATCGTGGACGGCGCGGGCACCGACCGCTGGGGCTCGTTACTGGCCACCGGGGACGCCGTGTTCGGCCGGCTCGACTGGTGGCCGGCAGTGACCGGCACCGATGTGCGCACCCCGCTGCTTGCCGCGCTCATCCGGCCGTACTCGAAGAATGGAACTGCACCGGCCGTGACCCGCCCGGCAAGCCGACCGGCCCACTTGGCTGACGCGGGCATGACCATCCTGCGCGGTCCGGAGGAGATCTGGTGCCGCTGCGACGGTGGCCCGCACGGATTCCTGTCCATCGCCGCGCATGCCCACGCGGACGCGCTGTCCATAGAGGTCCGGCACGACGGAGTCGACGTGCTCGCCGACCCGGGGACGTACTGCTACCACGGACAGCCCGAGTGGCGTGAGTACTTCCGGTCCACCCTCGGCCACAACACCCTGCAGCTGGACGGCGGTGACCAGTCCGCATCCGGCGGCCCGTTCCTGTGGACCCGCCATGCCCGCAGCCGCGTACTGGTCGCGGACACATCCGACGGGGGGACGGCCCGCTGGTGCGCCGAACACGACGGCTACCAGGGCTCCGTGCACCGCCGCCGGGTGGAACTGACCGCCACGAGCAAGGAGTTGCGGGTGGTCGACGAGGTGCGCGGCCCGCGCCGGGACATGCGCCTCGCGTTCCACCTCGGCCCGGCGATCACCGCGGATCTGGCGGAGAACCGGGCCGTGCTCACCTGGACCCGGGACGGCGAGGACCGCTCCGCGGTGCTCGACCTGCCCGGGCAGCTGCGCTGGCGCGCGCATCGCGGCGAGAGTGACCCGCCGCTGGGCTGGTACTCCGCCGGATTCGGACGCAAGGAACCCTCCACCACGCTGGTCGGCACCGGTTTCGCCGACGGCGTGGAGGGGTTCACCACCGTGCTCAGGTTCCGCGGCTAGGGAGGACGCGTGGTGATCAAGAAACGGCACTTGGCGTTGCCGACGGCACCGCTGGTGCTGGTCCTGCTGGCGGCGACCGGCTGCGTGAGCGCACCGAGCGCCCCGGCGGAGCCGACCGTTGCGCCATCCACGTCCGTCGCCCGGTCCCTGGCCCGGGTGTGCGCCAAGCCCGCGGCCGGGCCGGCGAAGGCGCCGGCGGGTGCGGTGACGGTCGACCCCGCGGTGGTCGGTGACCTGGCTGCGAAGACCAAGAAGAGCCCGCCGAACACCACGTTCTGGCTGCGGCCCGGGAAGCACAGGCTCGAATCGGACCGTTACGCCCAGATAATCCCCAAGAAGGGGAACACCTACCTCGGCGCGCCGGGCGCGGTGCTCGACGGCCGGAAGACCAACCAGTACGCGTTCGGTGGTGCCGCCCGCGACGTCACCATCCACTACCTGACGGTGCAGGGTTTCGTCGCGCCGCAGAACGAGGGCGTGGTCAACCACGACTCGGCCGACGGGTGGGTGATCGAGCACGCGACGATCCAGCACAACTCCGGCGCCGGGCTGATGGCCGGTGCCCGCCAGCAGGTCCGCGCCAGCTGCCTGCGCGGCAACGGACAGTACGGAATGAACGCGTACAAGGCCGGCGACCCCATCAGTGACCTGGTGCTCGAGGGCAACGAGATCGTGGGCAACAACAACGACGACTGGGAGCGGCGGCGGCCGGGCTGCGGCTGCAGTGGAGGCGTCAAGTTCTGGGCCGTCAACGGCGCCGACATACGCGGCAACTGGGTGCACGCCAACCACGGAGCCGGGTTGTGGGCGGACACCAACAACAACGACTTCCGCATCGAGGACAACGTCATCGAGGCCAACGACGGTGCCGCGCTGATCTACGAGACCAGCTACAACGCGGTCATCCGGAAGAACACGATCCGGCGGAACAACTGGGTCGAGGGCCGCAAGTACGCCGACCGCGGCGACACCTTCCCGTTCGCGACCATCTACCTGTCCGAGTCCGGCGGCGAACCACGCATCCAGGCCCGCACGGACAAGATCGAGATCTACCGGAACGTACTGGAGAACAACTGGTCCGGCATCACCCTGTGGGAGAACGCCGACCGGTTCTGCCACAGCCCGGCCAACACCTCGTCCGGAGACTGCACGCTGCTGGTGAAGAAGACGGAGCGCTGCGCACAGCCGGGGATCGCCACCGCACCGCTCTACGCCGACTGCCGGTGGAAGACCCAGCGGGTGGACATCCACAAGAACCGCTTCGTGCTGGACACTTCCGTCGTCGGCTGCACCGTGAAGTGCGGCCGCATGGCGGTCCTTGCCAACTACGGCACCTATCCGGACTGGTCGCCCTACCCGGGCGAACAGGTGGCCGAGGCGATCACCCACAAGCAGCACAACCGCTGGCACGACAACGAGTACCGGGGACCATGGAGCTTCATCGCCCACGACCCGAGCCGGGAGCTCGACGTCGGGCAGTGGCAGGGCGCGCCGTACCAGCAGGACGCGGGCAGCACCTTCCGCGCACGGGACGGTGGTTGAGATGGCCGCGGACCACACATCGAAGATCGTCGGGACGGCCTGGGGGCTGCTGATCCTCAACACGCTCGGCTCCGCCGGCGCGAAGACCATCATTCCGCTGCCCCGATCCCTCATCCAGATGGCCACCATGGGCGCGCTGGTCGCCGCGTTCGTGCTGGCACTCGCCGTCAATCCCCGGCTGCGCATCCGGGCCAGCGCCTTCGTGTTCCTGCTCACCCTGCTGCTCGTTCCGAGCGTGATCTCCAGCGTGAACCTGGAGTCCGGGTTCGGCGCGCTGTTCCGCTGCGCCCGGCTGGCTCTCTTCGTCGGCACGCTGTGGCTGCTCAGCCGCTGGTGGGACGGCAGCCTGACATTCGTCCGGCACCACATCCGGATGTACTTCGCGGTGCTCGGGTCAGTGGCCGCCGGCCTGGTCATCTCACCGGGCGCCGCCATGCCCGAGCTCTACGGCGGGCGCCTGGTCGGCGCGTTGTGGCCGCTCACCCCGCCGCAGATCGGACAGTACGCCGCAGTGATCATCGGGCTCACCGTGCTGCTCCTCCTGGGCCGCCGGACCACCAGGGGCAGCGCGGCGGTCGTCATCGTGCCGGCACTCGTCCTGCTCGCGCTGACCCATACCAGGACTGCCACGCTCGGCCTGCTCATTGGGCTGGTGCTGGCGATCGGCTCGCTCATCCTGAGCAGCGCCGCCGCCCGCCGGTTCTTCGCCCGGGCGGTGCTGTGCGCCGCCGTGGCCGCGGTGGCGTTCAGCACCGCGCTGCAGGCGTGGTTCCTGCGCGGACAGAGCAAGGAGAACTTCTCCAACCTCACCGGTCGGGCCAAGGTCTGGGACGCCCTGCTGGCAGCCCCCCGGACCACCTCGGAGTACCTGTTCGGCGCGGGCCTGGGCGACAAGTCGTTCGGCGGGCTGCCGATCGACAACAGCTGGCTGGCCGTTTACCACGAGCAGGGTCTGACCGGCGTCGCCCTGGTGGCGGCGATCATCATCGTGCTGGGCGGCGTCGCGTTGCTGCGGCCACCGTCCCTTCCGAGGGCCTGCGCGATCTTCCTGATCAGCTACTGCGCGATCGCGTCGTACACCGAGGCCGGCCTTGGCGACGCCTCGCCGTATCTGCTGCATCTGGCCCTGGCCGCCTCGCTGCTGGCGGCACCTGCCGCGGCCGCTCCCCTCTCGAAGCCCGAAGTCCCTCGACGGCGCATACCGCAATGGGCCCGTCGATCGGAGGTGACCTGAGCATGCACATCCTCGTAGTCCACAACCGCTACGCCTCGGCGCAGCCGAGCGGGGAGAACAACGTCGTCGACCAGGAGGTGGCGCTGCTGCGCGAGGCCGGCCACCGGGTCGAGGTGTTCGAGCGACGCAGCGACGACATCGCCGCCCGGTCCCTGCTTTCCAAGGCCGCGGTGCCGCTCCTCGTGCCGTGGAACCCGGCGGTCCGCACGGAGCTCGCCGGCCGGCTTCGCGCCGAGCGACCGGACGTCGTGCACGTGCACAACGTCTTCCCGCTCCTGTCCCCCGCGGTCCTTGCCGCCTGCGCCGACGCCGACGTGCCCGCCGTCGCCACACTGCACAACTACACCCAGGTCTGCCCGCCCGGCACGCTGCAGCGGGACGGCCGGCCGTGCACCGAGTGCGTCGGGTCCGCGCCGCTGCCCGCCGTCCGGCACGGCTGCTACCGGAACTCCCGCCTTGCGACGGTGCCGCTCGCGGTCAGCCTGTCGGTCAACCGGCGGCGGTGGTGGTCCGGCGTGGAGCGGTTCTTCTGTATCTCCGCGGCGCAGCGCGACGTCCTGGTGCGGTCCGGCATGCCGGCCGAGCGGCTGGCGGTGAAGCACAACTTCGTGCCCGACCCGGACGCCCGCCGAGCGGGGGCCGGCGAGCAGCTGCTCTATCTCGGCCGGCTCGCGGAGGCCAAGGGCGTGCGGCTGCTCATGGCCGCGTGGGACGAGATCGCAGCGAGCGGCGGTGTGGGCGTGCCGCTGGTGATCGCCGGCGCGGGGCCGCTGGAGCCGGAGGTGACCGCCTGGGCGGCGGGCCGGGACGACGTGCGGTACGTCGGCCTGTACGACCCCGCCCAGTGTCGGCAGGCCATCGCGCGCTCGGTCGCCGTGGTGGCTCCCTCGACGTGGCTGGAGGCGTTCGGCCTGGTGGTCGTGGAGGCGATGGCGGCGGGGGTCCCGGCCGTCGCCGCCGGTCACGGCGCCTTCGTCGAACTCGTCGAGGACGGGGTGGCCGGGCTGTTGCACCAGCCGGGCGACCCCGCCTCGCTCGCGTCCTGCGTGCGCCGGATCGCGAACGATCCGCACCGCAACCAGGAGATGGGCCAGGCGGCCCGGCGCCGATACGAGCAGGGCTTCAGCCCGGCCGTCGGCCTCGAACGCCTGGTGGAGGGGTACCGCACCGCGATCGCGGTTCGGTCCGGCGGCGGGGACACCGTGCCGTCGGTAGGTAATGGAAACACTGGCTCGCGGCGGGGCACCCGCGCGAGCAGGGATGGGGGCAGTAAATGACACGATGCCGACTCTGCGGCTCGGCGGCGTTGGGGAGCGTCGTCGATCTGGGGGCGACCCCGCCGTGTGAGAGCTTTCTCGCCGCGGACCAACTGGACCAGCCGGAACCGGCGTACCCGCTGCACCTGCGGGTCTGCACCGACTGCTGGCTCGCGCAGATCCCTCCGCTGATCACGCCGGAGGAGACGTTCAGCGAGTACGCGTACTTCTCCTCCTACTCGACCTCCTGGGTGGAGCACGCGCGCACGTTCGTCGGCGACGCCGTACAGCGGGTGGGGCTCGGCCCCGACGCCTTCGTGGTCGAGGTCGCGAGCAACGACGGGTACCTGCTGAGGCATGTGGTGGACCGGGGAATCCGTTGCCTCGGCATCGAGCCGTCGGTGAACGTCGGCGCCGCGGCACGGGACGCGGGCGTGCCCACGCTCACGGCGTTCCTGGACCCGGACACCGGCTCGGCCGTCCGCACCGAGCACGGCCCGGCGGACCTGGTCGTGGCCAACAACGTGTACGCGCACATCCCCGACGTGGTCGGGTTCACCAAGGGGCTGCGCGCCCTGGTCGCCGACGACGGCTGGGTCTCCATCGAGGTGCAGCACCTGCTGACCCTGATCGAGGAGAACCAGTACGACACGATCTACCACGAGCACTTCCAGTACTACACGGTCGCGTCCGCGATCCGGGCACTGGCGAGCGGCGGACTCACGCTCGTGGACGTCGAGCTGCTGCCCACGCACGGCGGCTCCATCCGGCTGTGGGCCCGGCCGGCCGAGGTGGCCGGCGAGCCGACGCAGGGGGTGGCCGACGTGCTCGCCCGGGAGAAGGCCGCCGGGCTGCAGGAGCTGTCCGGGTACAGCGAGTTCTCCGCCCGGGTGGCCAAGGTGCGCCGGGACCTCCTGCGGTTCCTCATCGAGGCGGCCGAGCGCGGCGAGACGGTCGTCGGCTACGGCGCCCCGGGCAAGGGCAACACCCTGCTCAACCACTGCGGCATCCGGCCCGACCTGCTCCCGTACACGGTCGACCGCAACCCCTACAAGCACGGCAGGTACACCCCGGGCACCCGCATCCCGATCCTGCCGCCCGAGCAGATAGCCGCCGACAAGCCGGACTACGTCCTCGTTCTCCCGTGGAACCTGCGGGCCGAGCTGGTCGAGCAGCTGTCCTTCGTGCACGACTGGGGGGGCCGCCTGGTCTTTCCCATCCCGGAACTGAGCATTGTCGAGGTCAAGTCGTGAAGGTCGTTCTGTTCTGCGGCGGTTACGGGCTGCGGATGCGCAGCGGAGCCTCCGACGACATGCCCAAGCCGATGGCGATGGTCGGCCCGCGGCCGCTGATCTGGCATGTCATGCGCTACTACGCGTACTTCGGGCACACGGAGTTCATCCTCTGCCTCGGGTACGGGGCGCACCACATCAAGAACTTCTTCCTCAACTACGAGGAGACGACGTCCAACGACTTCGTGCTGCGGGGCGGGCGGACCGAGCTGCTGTCCACCGACATCGCCTCCTGGACGATCACGTTCGTGCAGACCGGCATCGAGTCGCCGATCGGGGAGCGGCTGCGCCGGGTGCGGCACCACCTGGACGGCGACGAGATGTTCCTCGCCAACTACGCCGACGTGCTCACCGACGCCCCGCTGCCGGAGATGATCGACCGGTTCGCCCGGCGTGACGCCGGTGCGTCGATGATGGTGGTGCCGCCGCAGTCGTCGTTCCACTGCGTGGACCTGGGCGAGGACGGCCTGGTGGGGGGCATCACCGCGGTGAGCGACATGCCGCTGTGGGAGAACGGCGGCTACTTCGTGCTCCGCCAGGAGGTCTTCGACCACATTCCGGAGAACGGGGACCTGGTCGCCGACGGATGCGCCCAACTGGCCAAGCAGGGACGGCTGGTGGCGCACCAGCACCGCGGCTTCTGGAAGCCGACCGACACCGTGAAGGAGCGGGCCGCGCTCGACGACGCCTACACCCGGGGCGACCGCCCGTGGGCCGTGTGGGAACGGGACGGCGCGGGGGCAAGCGCGACCGCCGGCAGGGACGGCGCCGGAGCGAGGGCGTGATCCGGCTCGGGGCCGGACCCCTGGACCGGATCGTCGCGGTGGGCGCGCACTGCGACGACATCGCCATCGGCGCCGGCGGCACGCTGCTGACGATGTGCCTCGCTCGGCCGGGTATCCGTATCGACGCGCTGGTGCTCTCCGGCGGTGGCAGCGAGCGGGAGCAGGAGGAGCGGGCCGCGCTCGCCGCCTTCTGCCCGGGCGCCGAACTGCGGCTGACCGTGCTCAAGTTGCCGGACGGCCGACTGCCCGCGCACTGGGAGGAGGCCAAAGCCGCGGTCGAGGAACTGCGCCTGCAGAGCGAACCGGATCTGGTGCTGGCGCCGCGTACCGATGACGCGCACCAGGATCACCGCGGCCTGGCGAAGCTGATGACCACCGCATTCCGCGACCACCTCGTGCTCCGCTACGAGATCGTCAAGTGGGACGGCGATCTCGGCCGTCCGGCGGCGTACCAGCCGTTGTCGCCGGAGATCGCCGAACAGAAAGTGCGGCTGTTGCAGGAGCACTACCCCTCGCAACGGCACCGGCCCTGGTACGACCGGGAGGCCTTCCTCGGTCTTGCGCGGATCCGCGGCATCGAATGCCATGCGCGCTACGCCGAGGCGTTCGCCGTCACCAAACTCACTCTCAATCTGGGGGAATGAACCATGCGCGTACTGCTGACCGGACATCAGGGCTACCTGGGCACCGTGATGGCCCCGGTCCTCGCGGCCGCCGGGCACGAGGTCGTCGGTCTTGACGCCGGCCTGTTCTCCGACTGCGTCCTTGGCCCGCCGCCCGCGGACCCGCCGGGGCAGCGGGTGGACCTGCGCGACGTCACGGCCGACCACGTGGCCGGGGTCGACGCCGTGATCCACCTGGCCGCGCTGTCCAACGACCCGCTGGGATCGCTGGCGCCGGACCTCACCTACGACATCAACCACCATGCCTCCGTACGGCTCGCCCGGCTGGCCCGCGACGCCGGAGTGCGGCGCTTCCTGTACGCGTCGACCTGCTCGGTCTACGGTGCCGCAGGCGGTGACGACCTGGTGACCGAGGACGCCCCGCTGCGCCCGGTGACGCCGTACGCGGAGTCCAAGGTGCGGGTGGAGGACGACCTGCACGCGCTGGCCGACGGCGACTTCACCCCGGTGTTCATGCGCAATGCCACCGCCTTCGGCTACTCACCCCGGCTGCGCGCCGACATCGTGCTGAACAACCTGGTGGGCCACGCGCTCCTGTCCGGCGAGGTGCTGGTGCTCTCCGACGGCACCCCCTGGCGCCCGCTGGTGCACGCCGCGGACATCGCACGGGCCTTCGCGGCCGCGCTGACCGCGCCGCGGGAATCGGTGCACGACCGGGCGTTCAACATCGGCAGCGAGATCAACAACGTCACGGTCGCCGAGATCGCCGAGCAGGTCGCCGAGGTGGTACCCGGCTCGCGGGTGGTCATCACCGGGGAGTCCGGTGCCGATCCGCGGTCGTACCGGGTGGACTTCTCCCGGTTCCGCGCCGCGGTGCCCGGCTTCGACTGCGAGTGGACGGTGAAGCGAGGCGCGCTCGAACTCGCCGACGCCTACCGGGAATACGGGCTGACCCGGGAGGACTTCGAGCGACGCTTCACCCGGCTGGCCGTGCTGCGCGCGGCGTCCGACGCCGGCTCCGTCGACGACACCCTGCGGTGGCGCCGATGACGGCGGCCGGCGAAGAGATGTACGCGCTGGTGGAGCGGTTGTATCCGCTGTGCCGGAGCATCACCGGCGACGGTGTGCGCGCCACCCTGGAGATCATCGGCGAATACGTTCCACTGCAGGTGCACGAGGTGCCGACCGGGACTCAGGTGCTCGACTGGACGGTGCCGCAGGAGTGGAACATCCGGGACGCGTACGTCGCCGACACCGCCGGCAACCGGGTCGTCGACTTCGCCGCGTCCAGCCTGCACGTGCTCGGCTACAGCGTGCCGGTGTCGGCGACCATGCCGCTGGCCGAGCTGCGTGAACACCTGCACACCCTTCCGGACCACCCGGCCTGGGTGCCGTACCGCACCAGCTACTACACGCCGGAATGGGGGTTCTGCCTGGCCCAGGAGACCTTGGACGCGCTGCCGGACGGCGAGTACGAGGTGCGCATCGACTCCACACTCGCCGACGGCCACCTCACCTACGCCGAGCACGTGGTCCCCGGGCAGGTCGCCGACGAGGTGATCGTCTCCTGCCACGTCTGCCACCCGTCACTGGCCAACGACAACTTGGCAGGCATCGCGGTGGCGACGTTCCTGGCCCGCGCGCTGGCGCAGGAGACGCCGTATTACACCTACCGGTTCATCTACGCGCCCGGCACCATCGGGGCGATCACCTGGCTGGCCCGCAACGCGGAGCGGGTGGACCGGGTCAAGCACGGGCTGGTGCTGGCCTGTGCCGGCGACCCGGGCCAACTGACGTACAAGCAGAGCAGGCGCGGCGACGCGGAGATCGACCGGGTGATGCGGCATGTTCTTGCCGCCTCCGAACGCCCGCACCACGTCGCCGAGTTCACTCCGTACGGCTACGACGAGCGGCAGTTCTGCTCGCCCGGGTTCGATCTCGGCGTGGGCTCGCTCAGCCGGACCCCGTACGCCGGCTACCCCGAGTACCACACCTCGGCGGACAACCCGGACTTCGTCTCCCCGGAGGCGATGGCGGACACGCTCGCCGTCTGCCGCGAGGCATTCGTCGTCCTTGACCGCAACCGGCGGTACCTCAATCTCAGCCCCTACGGCGAACCACAGCTGGGGCGGCGTGGGTTGTACGACTCGCTCGGCGGCCGCAGCGACGCGAAGCAGGCCCAGATGGCCATGCTCTGGGTGCTAAGCCTCTCCGACGGCGAGCACAGTCTGCTGGACGTCGCCGAGCGGTCCGGGCTGCCGTTCGACACCGTCGCCGCCGCGGCCGGCGCCCTGTGCGGCGCCGAATTGATCAAGGCATGACGCCGATGACCACCGAGGGGGAGAAGGCGAGGCCAAAGGCGGCGACCGCCAGGCGGGCCCTCGTCGGCCGGCTGTCCTGGGGACTGGCCGACCAGGCGGCCTCCAGCGTGAGCAACTTCGTGGTGGGCATCTACGTGGCCCGCTCGCTGGGGGTGACCGCGTTCGGTGTGTTCAGTCTCGCCTGGGTGACCTACGGCGTGGCGCTCAACGTCTCCCGCGGGCTGGCCACCGATCCGCTCGTGGTGCGCTTCAGCGGCGTGCCGGACGCGTCCTGGCGCGGGGCGGTGGCCCGGTCGACGGGTACCGCACTCGGCGTCGGTGCCGCACTCGGCGCCGCGTGTCTGGTGGCCGGGCTCGGCCTCGGCGGCCGCGTGGGGCCCGCGTTCGCCGCCCTTGGTGTCATGCTGCCGGGGCTGCTGCTCCAGGACGCCTGGCGGTTCTCGTTCTTCGCCGCCGGCGCAGGGCGAAAGGCGTTCGTCAACGACGTCGTGTGGGGTGTCGCGCTCGTCCCGGTCATGGTGGTGGCGGCCCATGTGGGCAGCGTGGCCGCTTTCGTGCTCGCCTGGGGCGCGTCCGCCACGGTGGCGGGGGCGTACGGCTGCATCCAGTCCGGCATCCGGCCCCGGATGACCGAGGCGCGCGGGTGGCTTCGCGAGCAGCGCGATCTCGGCTACCGGTACCTGGTCGAGAACGTCAGCCTCAGCGGCGCGAGCCAGCTGCGGGCATACGGACTCGGCGCGATCGTCGGGCTCGGAGCGGTGGGTGCGGTGCGGGGCGCCGAGCTCCTGCTCGGCCCGTTCCTGGCGGTGCTCATGGGGCTTTCGCTGGTCACCGTCCCGGAGGCGGCACGGGTGCTGCGGCAGGCCCCGCACCGGCTGGGCAGGTTCTGCCTCCTGCTGGGCGGCGGGCAGGCCGCCGCCGCGCTGCTCTGGGGCACGGCGCTGCTGCTGGTGCCGGACCGGCTAGGCGAGCTCGTCCTCGGCGGCGTCTGGCACTCCGCCTCGCAGCTCATCGTGCCGATCACCCTCGGCGTCGCGGGCGCGGGCCTCGGCACCGGCGCGGCGGCCGGGCTGCGCGCGCTCGGCGCGGCCCGGCGCAGCCTGCGCTGCCAGCTGTTCGCCTCCGCCTGCTATGTCGGCGGCGGGCTCGGCGGGGCGGCCGCCGCCGGCACGGTCGGCTCGGCCTGGGGCGTCGCCGCCGCGACCGTCAGCGGCTCGGCCGTCTGGTGGCTGCAACTGCGGTCCGCCCTGCGCGAGCGCCATCGCGATCCCATCCCCGAAGTGAGGACCTCATGACCGCCCAACCCAGGCTGAGCATCGGCCTGCCCGTGTACAACGGCGAGGAGTACCTGGCCGAGTCCCTCGACGCCCTGCTCGGCCAGACCTACGAGGACTTCGAGCTGGTCATCTCCGACAACGCCTCGACCGACCGGACCCAGGAGATCTGCCGCAAGTACGCCGCGCGGGACTCGCGCATCCGGTATCTCCGGCTGCCCCGGAACATCGGCGCCACGCCGAACCACAACCATGTGTTGGCCGAGTCCCGCGGCGAGCTGTTCAAGTGGGCCTCGCACGACGACCTGTACGGCCGAGACCTGCTGCGGCGCTGCGTCCAGGCGCTGGACGAGCGGCCGGACGTGATCCTCGCGCACACCGGCCAGGCGGTCATCGACGGCGACGGCCAGGTGAAGGTCCCCTACGAGTACGGGCTCGCCACCGACTCCCCGCACGCGCCGGAGCGCTTCCGCAGTCTGTTGTTCGAGCCGGGTGGCGACGACTTCTACGGGGTGATGCGGGCCGACATGCTGCGCCGGGTGAAACCGATGGACAGCTACCACCACGCGGACCGCACGTACGTCGCCGAGATCACCCTGCACGGGCCCTTCCACCAGGTGCCGGAGCTGCTGTACTTCCGCCGAGACCACCCCACCCGCGCCGAGCGCGCGAACCCGTCCAAGCGCTCCCGGTGCGTCAACCTGGACCCGCGCCGGGCCGGCTTGCTGCACCCGACGCCCCGGCTGCTCGCCGAGTACATCTGGGGCTTCGCCTCGGCGATCCGGCGGGCGCCGCTGTCCCCGGCCGACCGGCGCGCGTGCTACCGCCACTTGGCCGCGTGGATGACCAGCCGGGTCCGGCCGGGCGCCGGCGAGCGGATCGAGGACCGCGCCCCGGTCGACCCGGCCCTGCTCACGGTCTCCGTCGACGCCCTTGTCGCCGGCCGTGAGGGGAGGCAGGCATGACGTCCGCCGACGAAACTCCGGTGCGCGTCGGGGTGTTCGGCCTGCTCGGCTCCGGAAACCTCGGCAACGACGGATCGCTCGAAGCCGTACTCGGGTACCTCCGCGCCGAACACCCGGAGGCGGTCGTGGACGCGCTGTGCGGCGGACCCGAGGCCGTGACGACCCGGTTCGGGATCCCCGCGACGCGGCTGCACTGGTACCGCGGGGAGTACCGGACCGCGTCGCGTACGGGCGCGATCGCGGCGAAGGGTCTGGGCAAACTCGTCGACGTCTTCCGCACCGCCGCCTGGGTGCGCCGGCACGACGTGGTGATCGTGCCGGGCATGGGCGTCCTGGAGGCGACCCTGCCGCTGCGGCCGTGGGGCTTCCCGTACTCGCTGTTCCTGCTCTGCGCGAGCGGCCGGCTGCTGCGCACCCGGGTGGCGCTGGTCGGCGTCGGCGCCGCGACGATCGGCAACCGGCCGACCCGGGCCCTGGTGCGCTGGTCGGCGCGGCTGGCCGCCTACCGGTCGTACCGGGACGCGCAGTCCCGCGACGCGATGCGGACGATGGGCGTGGACACCGCGCGCGACGAGGTCTACCCGGACCTCGCGTTCGCCCTGCCGGCGCCGCGGGCGAGCGGACCCGACAAGCTCTCAGTCCCGTCGGCCCCGCCGGGCCCGGTCTGCGTCGGCGTCATGGACTTCCACGGCGGCAACGACGATCGCGCCCGGGCCGATGAGATATACCGGCGCTACCTCGACGGGACGGTCCGGTTCGTCCGCGCGCTGGTCGAGGAGGGCAGGGCAGTCCGGCTGCTCACCGGTGACGAGTGCGACGCGTCGGTGGTCGCCGCGATCCTCGACGCGGTGGACTCGCCGCTGGTCACCGCTGCCGAGCCGTCCTCACTGGCCGACCTGATGAAGGAGATGTCGGCTGCCGACACCGTGGTGGCGATCCGGTACCACAACCTGATCTGTGCGCTGAAGACCGGTACGCCGGTGCTCGCTCTCTGCTACGCGGCGAAGAGCGACGCGCTCATGGCGGAGATGGGCCTCGGCGCGTACTGCCACCCGGCGCGCGAGATCGACGCCGACCGGCTGCTCGAGCAGTTCCGTGCGCTGGAGAAGCGTTCGGCCGAGCTGCGGCAGACCCTCAGCGAGCGGAACCTGGCAGCCGCCCGGCGACTCGAGCACCAGTTCAACTCCTTGACCGCGGCCCTGTTCCCCGCGGCCGACCACGCCCACACCTTGCGGAAGGCTCCATGAAGGCGACCGAAGTACCGGAGATCACCGGCGCGTACCTCTTCGAGCCGACGCCGTACGCCGACGAACGCGGCTTCTTCTGCCGCACCTTCGACGCCGACGTGGTCCGCTCGGTGGGCCTCGACCCGGACGCCTTCGTCCAGGACAGCCTGTCCCGCTCGGTCCGGGGCGTGCTGCGCGGCCTGCACCTGCGCTCCGGCGCCGGCGAGGCCAAGCTGGTGCGCTGCTCGTACGGGAAGATCTTCGACGTCGTCGTGGACCTGCGGCCGGACTCACCGACCTACCGCAACCGGGCCTTCTTCGAGCTGTTCGGCGAGACGCAGGTGACCCTGTACATCCCGGCGGGGTGCGCGCACGGCTTCCAGGCGCTGACCGAAACCGCCGACACCTCGTACCGGATAGACCGCCCGCACGATCCGGCCGAGGACGTGACGATCGCCTTCGACGACCCGGAACTCGCCATTCCCTGGCCGCTGCCGGTCATATCGATGTCCCAGCGGGACCGGGAGGCGCCGAGCCTCGCCGAGGTCCTTAAACAACAGGAGAGTTGAGGTCGGCGTGCACACCGAAGACACCGAAGAGTTCCTCCTGCCCCGCTCGCGGCTGGCGAACGAGCGGCTGCACGCCATGATCCCCGGGGGCGCGCACACCTACGCCAAGGGCGACGACCAGTACCCCGAGAACCTGGCCCCGGTCATCAGCCACGGCCGCGGTGCCCATGTGTGGGACATCGACGGCAACCGCTACATCGAGTACGGCTCCGGCCTGCGGTCGGTCAGCCTCGGCCACGCCCACCCACGCGTGATCGAGGCGGTGCGGCGGGAACTCGACCGCGGCAGCAACTTCGTCCGGCCGTCCATCGTGGAGGTCGAGGCCGCGGAACGCTTCCTTGCCACCGTGCCGACCGCGGAGATGGTGAAGTTCGCGAAGAACGGCTCCGACGTCACCACCGCCGCGGTGCGCCTCGCCCGCGCAGTCACCGGGCGCCCGCGGGTGGCCATCTGCGGCGACCATCCGTTCTTCTCCGTCGACGACTGGTTCATCGGCACCACGCCGATGTCCGCCGGCATTCCGGCGGCGACCACCGAGCTCACCGTGGCGTTCCCCTACGGGGACCTGGCCGCCACGGAGGAGCTGCTGACCCGGTACCAGGACGAGGTCGCCTGCCTGATCCTCGAACCCGCCGGCCACACCGAGCCGCCGCCCGGGTACCTCGCCGGCCTGCGCGAGCTGGCCGACCGGCACGGCTGCGTACTGATCTTCGATGAGATGATCACCGGCTTGCGCTGGTCCGAGGCGGGCGCCCAGGGCCTGTACGGCGTCGTCCCCGACCTCTCCACATTCGGCAAGGCGCTGGGCAACGGGTTCGCCGTCTCCGCGCTGGCCGGGCGCCGCGAACTGATGGAGCGGGGCGGGCTGCGTCACTCCGGCGACCGGGTGTTCCTGCTGTCCACCACGCACGGTGCGGAAACGCACTCCCTGGCAGCCGCGATGGCCGTGCAGACCACCTACGTCGAGGAGGGCGTCACCGCACGGCTGCATGCCCTCGGCGAGCGGTTGGCCGCCGGTGTGCGCGACGCCGCGGCAGGCATGGGCGTCGGCGACCACATCGTCGTCCGGGGCCGGGCCAGCAACCTGGTCTTCGCCACCCTCGACGAGAACCGGCAGCCGTCGCAGCCGTACCGCACCCTGTTCCTGCGCCGGCTCCTCGCGGGTGGAGTGCTGGCCCCGTCGTTCGTGGTGAGCAGCGCGCTCGACGACGCCGACATCGACCGCACCGTCGACGTGGTGGCCCAGGCATGTGCGGTGTACCGGAAGGCACTTGACGCCGCTGACCCCACGCCCTGGCTGGCCGGGCGGCCGGTGAAGCCCGTATTCCGCCGCTTGGCCTGACGTGACGTGACGTCAGCGACGCTCCCGCCGACCGGCGTCGGCCAGCTGGTCGACCAGCCGGTCGGCCAGCCGGTCGACCAGCCACGCGGTCGCCGGTATCACCGCCAGCGCGGTGCACCAGCCGCCGAGGACGTCGGTCGGGTAGTGCGCGCCCAGGGCGACCTGCGCCCAGCCCATGGCGGTGCCGGCAACCAGCGCCGCGGCGAGCACGAACGACGTGCCGGCCGTCCTGCCCAGGCCGAGCCGACCGGTCGCGAGCAGCGCCACCACGAGGGCGAGCGCGGTGAAGAAGGCGGTGTGCCCGCTCGGGTAGGACAGGTTGTCGTCGCCGTGGATGGTGCGTCCCACCAGGGACTTGAGCAGCGTCGTCGTCGCCACGGTCATGACGACGCCGGCAACGATGAGCACTGCCGCGCGAGGACGCCGAAGCAGCAGGCAGCCTGCCACGGCGGTCACGACCAACATCGCCGATCCGGCGGGCTCCCCCAAGAAATCCATGGCCAGAGCGACGTGCCGCCACGGCGCCCGCACACTGTCCGCCGTCGGCTGGATGATCCACCGGTCCACCCTGCCGGGCTCGCTGTGGCCGGCGTACAGGACCCCGAGCACGACGACCACCAGCGCGGCGAGGGCCGCGATCGGCCCGAGCCACGCGCGCGGCGATGGGGGCAGCACCGCGGGCGCCGGCCGACCGGTCACACGCCCACCGCGTCCGGTCGACCCGCGGTGGTTTGCCGTGATCGGTGGATGGTGTTCCGGGTCTCGACCTGTCGAGGCAGGGTGAGGGTGCGGCCCTTCATCGGACCGGTGGGCAGCCATGAATCAGCGCCTTCCTGTTTCCGACCGCGCCCCACGACGGCGGGGCGTTGTTCCCGGACGACTCCGGTGACCGTAAGTCCGGGCACGCCACGGCCTATGTATCCCGTCAGTATCTCGGCTCCCGCGGGCAGGTCCGAAACGGCATGGTCGCGGCCACCACCGCGCGGGCCGATGAGCGCGTGCACTACCCGCCGCACACCGTCGCAGACCATCCAACAGATGCGATGCGCCTCCCCGTCGGGGCCTACGGCATGTCGCCCCCGCCGCAACCGCGATGCCGCGCCCACGAGAACTGCCCGCTGCCGCCCGCCGACATGGCCGGGACGTCAGATGTACGGGTGCGCGCGGCAACACTGCCCAACAATGCGGTCGCGGCAAACCGCGGTCGGACAGTCCGCGGGTCAACACTCCGCGAATTTTGGCCCTGTCAGTGGTGCACGGAGCTCACCTCCGGGCGCCGGAACTCCACCGATTCCGGCTTACCCGCAAGCGTCATTCGAGCGTCAAGAATCGTGAACAAACCCCGCCACCGACGCCGTCCCCATCGTGCGTCCGACCGCGAATCCCCAGGGCGGAACGGGTTCTCGGGCCGAACTGGCCGCCCGATCGCATGCCCGGAGGGAAACAGGTCACACGACTACCACACGTCGCGAAACCGCAGTTCAGGCACCCTTGTCCGCAGGCTCCAGGATCGCCACGCACTCCACGTGATGCGTCATCGGAAAGAGGTCGAACGCCCGCAGCGTGCGCGGCTTGTAGCCGCCCTCGCGGAAGTACGCCAGGTCGCGCGCGAGCGCCGCCGGGTCACAGGCCACGTACGCGATACGCCGCGCGCCCAGGCCCGCCAGGCGCTTCACCGTCTGCTTGCCCGCCCCCGCGCGCGGCGGGTCGAGGACGATCAGGTCCGCCTCGGTGATGCCGGTGCGCGGCAGGATCTGATCGACCTTGCCGTGTTCGATCCGTACCCGCTCCAGATCCTGGAGGTTGTGCCGGGCGTCCTCGACGGCGCGCTTGGTGGACTCGATACCGAGCACCGCGCCGCTGTCGCCGATCCGTTCCGCGATCGCGCCGGCGAACAGGCCGACGCCGCAGTACAGATCGAGCGCCATCTCACCCTTGCGCGGCATCAGACCCTGCATCACGGCCTTGACCAGGGTGTCCGCGGCCTGCGGATGCACCTGCCAGAAGCCGCCCATGCCGACGCGGTAGGTGCGCCCGTCGGCGCGCTCCCGGACGAAGGCGCGGCCGTGCACCCGGTGCACTCCGCCGTCGCGCTCGTCGACGCGCAGCACCGAGACGGGCTTGTCCAGCTCGACCAGCGGCAGCCTGCCGCCGGGCAGCGGGGTGAGGATGACCTGGCGGTCGCTGGATCCCGTCGCCGCGATCGCCTCGACCGTGGCCATCTGGGCCCAGTCCTGCTTCTCGATGCCGAGCTCGGTGACCCCCGGGGCGGCGATCATGCAGTGGTCGATCGGCTGGACATCGTGCGAGCGGTGCTTGCGCAGCCCCGCGCGGCCCTCCGTGTCAATCGCGTACTGCACGCGCGTGCGCCAGGCCGGCACCTCGCCCTTCGGCAGCTTGTCGCCCTCCGCGGGCATGACCGTGCCGTCCCAGCCGGCCTCCTCAGGGGTGAGGCCCGCGAGCCGCTGCAGCTGCTCGGTGATCACCTCGCCCTTGAGCCGACGCTGGGCGCCCGGCTTGGCGTGCTGCCAGTCGCAGCCGCCGCAGTTCCCGGGGCCGGAGTACGGGCACGGCGCCTCGACGCGGTCCTTGGACGCCTCGAGGATCTTGACGGCGTCGGCGCGCAGGAAGCGGGAGTCCTCCTCGCCCTCGGTGATACGGGCCACGATCTTCTCACCGGGCAGCGTGTGCCGTACGAACAGCACCCGCCCCTCCTCGGTGCGCGCGATGCAGTGGCCGCCGTGTGCGACGGGACCGACCTCGACCTCGTACTCCTCCCCGACCAGCGAAGACTCAGGTGCGTTCTGCATGGTGGGGTGACTCCAGAGGATCAAAGGAAAACGGCCGGACAACAACCCACCACTGTACGTGGGTGTCGACCGGCCGCTTGCCACGAACGTTCGAGCGGAACCTCGGCTCCAGTGCGAAGCCCGAAGACCGGAGGCGTCGACGACGCGAGTCCCCCGAAGCCGCGAGGGCGCGAGCCTCAGCTCTTCCCGGTGGGCTCCTTGGGCCGCTCGTCCACGGGCCCGCGCCGTACCGAACCGGGCGCGTTCCACTCCTGGCGCTTCCTCGCCCGCTTCTTCGCGGCCTCCGAGGACACCAGCTGGTACGGCACCGAGGTCACCATCACTCCGGGCGTGAACAGCAGCCGGCCCTTCAGCCGCAGCGCGCTCTGGTTGTGCAGCAGGTGCTCGTACCAGTGCCCCACCACATACTCGGGAATGATGACGCTGACCACGTCCCGCGGGCTCTCGCGCCGCAGCCCCTTGACGTATTCGATGGCAGGCCGGGTGATCTCGCGGTACGGCGAGTCGAGGATCTTCAGCGGCACATTGATGCCACGCCGCTCCCACTCCTCCTTGAGTGCCTTGGTCTCCGCCGGGTCGACGCTGATGCTGATGGCCTCGAGCTTGTCGGAGCGCATCAGCTTGGCGTACGCGAGGGCGCGCAGGGTCGGCTTGTGGATCTTGGAGACCAGGACGATGGAGTGCACGCGCGAGGGGCGCACATAGTCGTCGGGACGCTCCTCCGCGGCCGCGATCTCCTCGGAGACCCGGTCGTAGTGCCTACGGATCGCGGTCATCGTCCCGTAGAAGATCACCATGCCGAGCAGCGCGACCCACGCGCCGTGCGTGAACTTGGTGGCGAGCACGACGACCAGCACCAGACCGGTGAAGAACGCACCGAAGGTGTTGATCGCGCGGGAGCGGATCATACGGCGGCGCTTGGCCTGGTCCTTCTCGGTCTTCAGATGACGGTTCCAGTGCCGCACCATGCCGGTCTGGCTGAGCGTGAAGGAGACGAAGACGCCGACAATGTAGAGCTGGATGAGTTTGGTCGAGTCGGCGCCGTACAGCCAGATCAGGAGTACCGCAGCGCCCGCCAGCAGCACGATGCCGTTGGAGAAGGCGAGCCGGTCGCCGCGGGTGTGCAGCTGGCGCGGCAGATAGCGGTCCTGGGCCAGGATCGAGCCGAGCAGCGGGAAGCCGTTGTACGCGGTGTTGGCGGCCAGGAACAGGACCAGCGCGGTCGCCGCGGCGAGCACCACGAAGAAGAATGTGCCGTCGCCGAAGACGGCGGCCGCGACCTGCGAGATCACCGGGTTCTGGACATAGCTCTCGCCGACCGGACTGCCGTTGCTCAGCAGGTCCTGCGCGGGCTGCTCGGCCATCTTCACGTCGGTGGCCATGGCCAGGGCGATGATGCCGCAGAACATGGTGACGGCGAGACCGCCCATCAGGGCCAGCGTGGTCGCGGCGTTCTTGCTCTTCGGCTTGCGGAAGGCGGGCACGCCGTTGCTGATCGCCTCGACGCCGGTGAGCGCGGCACAGCCGGAGGAGAAGGCCCGCAGCAGCAGGAAGACGAGGGCGAAGCCGGCCAGTCCCTGGTGCTCGGCCTTGATCTCGAAATCGGCGGTGGGAGCCTTCATGGTGTCGTCGAGCACCAGGCCCTTGAAGGCGCCCCAGGCGATCATGATGAAGACGCCGGCGACGAAGACGTACGTCGGGATGGCGAAGAGCTTGCCCGACTCCTTCACACCGCGCAGGTTCATCAGCGTCAGCAGGATGATGATCGCGATGGCGCAGAAAACCTTGTGCTCGACGACGAAGGGGATCGCCGAGCCGAGGTTCTCCACTCCGGAGGCGATCGAGACCGCGACCGTGAGGACGTAGTCCACCAGCAGGGCGCTGGCGACGGTGAGGCCGGCCCTGGGCCCGAGGTTGGTGTTGGCGACCTCGTAGTCGCCGCCGCCGCTCGGGTAGGCGTGCACGTTCTGGCGGTAGGAGGCGACGACGGTGAACATCAGCACCACGACCGCGACCGCGATCCAGGGGCTGAAGTGGTAGGCCGACACACCCGCGATGGAGAGCACCAGGAGAACTTCGCCCGGTGCGTACGCCACCGAGGACAGCGGGTCGGAGGCGAAGACGGGAAGCGCGATGCGTTTGGGGAGGAGCGTTTCTCCCAGTCGGTCGCTTCGCAGCGCCCGCCCGATCAGGATCCGCTTGGGCACGTCGGTCAGTTTGGGCACGCAGAGGATCGTAAGCGCTCCGTATGAACGGCGCTCACCCGCCCACCCCCTACCGATGCGGAATCTTCCGCTCCCCTCGCCCAAGGGGTCCCTGGGCGGACTGCGCGTGTGTAGCTTGGGCCGCGGTCTGAGACCCTGACCGTGTTAAGCCTGAGCAGAAAACCATTGACAGCCGGAAGGACGGTCGTGCACATCGTCATCATGGGATGCGGGCGAGTGGGAGCCGCTCTCGCGCAGACCCTGGAGCAGCAGGGGCACACGGTCGCCGTGGTCGACCAGGACCCCACGGCCTTCCGCCGCTTGGGCTCCGGGTTCGGCGGCCGCCGCGTCACCGGAGTCGGTTTCGACCAGGACACCCTGCGCGAAGCGGGGATCGAGGACGCCGGCGCGTTCGCCGCTGTCAGCAGCGGCGACAACTCCAACATCATCGCCGCGAGGGTGGCGCGCGAGATGTTCGGCATCGAGAACGTCGCGGCCCGTATCTACGACCCTCGGCGCGCCGAGGTGTACCAGCGCCTGGGCATTCCGACCGTCGCCACGGTCCGCTGGACCGCCGACCAGATGCTGCGGCGGCTGCTGCCGTCCGGCTCGGAGCCGCTGTGGCGCGACCCCAGCGGCGGGGTGCAGCTCGCCGAGGTGCACACCTCGGCCTCCTGGATAGGCCACAAGGTCAGCACCCTGCAGGAAGAGACCGGCGTGCGCGTCGCCTTCCTCACCCGGCTGGGCGAGGCGATTCTGCCGACGTCGCAGACGGTTCTGCAGGAGGGCGATCTCGTCCACGTGATGATGCGTACGGACGAGATCGAGAAGGTCGAGGCGGCCTTCGCCGAGGGCCCTGAGGAGGGCGGTCACTGATGCGCGTCGCTATTGCGGGCGCCGGCGCGGTGGGCCGTTCCATCGCGGGCGAGCTGCTGGAGAACGGGCACGAGGTCCTCCTGATCGACAAGGCGCCGACCGCCATCTCGGTGGAGCGGGTGCCGCAGGCGGAGTGGCTGCTGGCCGACGCCTGCGAGATCACCTCGCTCGACGAGGCGGCGCTTCAGCGCTGCAACGTCGTGATCGCGGCGACCGGTGACGACAAGGTCAATCTGGTCGTCTCGCTGCTGGCGAAGACCGAGTACGGGGTGCCGCGGGTGGTCGCCCGGGTCAACAACCCCAAGAACGAGTGGCTGTTCAACGAGTCCTGGGGTGTCGACGTCGCGGTCTCCACGCCGCGTCTGATGTCGGCCCTGGTCGAGGAGGCGGTGAGCGTCGGCGATCTCGTACGGCTGCTGCGCTTCAGCCATGGCGACGCCAACCTGGTCGAGCTCACGCTGCCCCCGGAGTCGGCGCTGGCCGGCACCCAGGTCAGCGATGTGGCCTGGCCCGAGGACACCTCGCTGGTCACGATCATCCGCGGCTCGCGGGTGCTGACGCCGGGCTCCGAGGAGACTCTGGAGGCGGGCGACGAGCTGCTGTTCGTGGCCGCACAGGCGCGTGAGGAGCAGCTGGAGGACCTGCTCTCGGTACGCCGGGAGGACGCTTCGAGCTGAGTCTCGCAAGCAGTACGGTCTCGCAGGCAGTACGCGGATGGGGCGCCCGGAATGATCCGGGCGCCCCATCCGCGTACGAGCGGGAAGAGCTACGGCTTGCGGTGCTTGGCCGGACCGTCGGTCAGGCGCTGGGAATCGGCGCCGTCCGCGAGGCTCTGCACCGCCTCGCCGAGCCGCTCCCCGGTGTCCCGGCGCTCCTTCTCGGCCTGCTCCTCCGCCTCCATCTCCGCGAAGACGTCGATCGGCGGCGGCGCTTTGGCCAGGAAGACCCAGGTCAGGTACACCGCGAGCAGGAACGGCGGGATCTTCAGCGCCACCAGCACCCAGCCGAGCTGAGCGGTGTCGGCCCACCAGTAGAGCGGGAAGAGGATCGCGCACTTGGCGAGCAGGATCAGGCCCCAGGCCCAGCTGGCCTTGGAGTACGCCTTTTTGCGGCCGGGGTTACGGGTCCGCCAGGAGAGGTTCTCCTTGAAGACGGGGCCGAGGATCAGGCCGATCAGCGGGACGCCCGCGATCGTCGTCGCGATGTACGCCACCGCCAGGCCGAGCGTGTAGATCATGCCCGGCAGATAGAAGTCCTTCGCATTGCCGGTCATCATCGCGAAGACGACGCCGAAAGCCACTCCGAAGACCCCGCTGAAGGCGTGCTTGAGGGTGTCCCTGCGGATCAGCCGGACCGCGACGAGCAGCAGCGAGACCGCCAGGGCCGCGATGGCCGCGATGTGGAGGTCCTTGTTGACCGTGAAGATCGTGACGAAGAGCAGCCCGGGCAGGACCGTCTCGACCATGCCGCGTACGCCGCCGAAGGCCTCGAAGAGTGCGGCCTCCGTGACGGCTTTGGCGTCACTGTCCTGCTGGTCGTTCGTCGTGGTGGTCGGCTTGTCGAAAGACGTCACCGGCTACTCCTGTCCGAGCGGTCGGAGTTCGTATTTGGGGTTGAACAGCACCCGGCGGCCGTGGCTCATGGAGATCCGGCCCGAGGCGATGAGCTTCCGGCCCGGCTCTATGCCCACGATGGAACGGCGGCCGAGCCAGACGACGTCCAGCGGGGCCGTGCCGTCGAAGAGCTCCGCCTCCAGCGCGGGCACTCCGGCCCGCGGACGCAGGGTGACCGTGCGCAAGGTACCAGTCACCCGTACTATCTGGCGGTCGTTGCATTCGGCGATGCGGGTGCACCCCGATGCCTGCGCGTCCTCCTGCAGCTCCTCCGACTCGAGCTCCTCCTGGGAGGTGGACAGCCGGTCGAGCATGCGGCGGAAGCGGCCGGCGGGCTTCGCCGGCCTCTCGGCCTTCTCGGAACGGGGTACGGCACTCATACAGAAAGCCTACCGGCCACGAACAGCGCCGGATCAACGCTCGAAGCGGTATCCCATGCCCGGCTCGGTGACGAAATGCCTGGGGTGCGAGGGATCGGCCTCGAGCTTGCGGCGCAGCTGGGCCATATAGACCCGCAGATAGTTGGTCTCCGTGCCGTAGGAGGGGCCCCAGACCTCCTGGAGCAGCTGCTTCTGGCTTACCAGCCGGCCCGTGTTGCGTACGAGAACTTCCAGCAGATGCCACTCGGTCGGGGTCAACCGGACATCACGGCCGTCCCGCTGGACCTTCTTCGCGGCGAGATCGACGGTGAAGCCCTCCGTCTCTACCATCACGAGATCGTCGTCCCCGCCGCCGACCGGCTCGGCCCGCCGGACCGCGGCACGCAGCCGGGCCAGCAGCTCGTCCATGCCGAAGGGCTTGGTGACATAGTCGTCGGCGCCGGCGTCCAGCGCCTCGACCTTCTCGTCGGAGGTGTGACGGGCGGAGAGCACCAGGATCGGGACGCGCGTCCAGCCACGCAGACCCTTGATCACCTCGACGCCGTCCATGTCGGGCAGACCGAGGTCGAGGACGACGACGTCGGGGTGACGGGCCGCGGCAAGCTGAAGCGCGGTCGCCCCGTCGGAGGCCGCGTCCACCTCGTACTTGCGCGCCTTCAGATTGATCACGAGGGCACGTACGATCTGCGGCTCGTCGTCGACCACGAGCACCCGGGTCATTTTCGCCGGCCTGCCTTTCCGCACTGTTGTCCTTGCGCTGCCGTCTGGGTCCGTACTGCCGTCTGCGTCTGTACTGCTGCCTGCGTCTGTACTGCCGTCGGCGTCCGTACTGCCACCCGTCTCCGCGCTGCCGTCCCGGTCATGAGGTCACCTGGGCGGGAAGGTCGGAGGCGACCGGAACGACCCCCGGCGCCGCCCTGAGGGTGAGGACCATGGTCATGCCACCGCCGGGGGTGTCCTCGGCGGTGAGCGTGCCGCCCATGGCCTCGACGAAGCCGCGGGCGACCGCGAGACCGAGGCCCACTCCGGCACCGCGTGGAGCGTCACCGTAACGCTGGAACGGCTCGAAAATCCGGTCCTTCTCGTCATCGGGGACGCCGGGGCCGCGGTCCGCGACCCGCACCTCGACGCGGTCGCCGAGCGCGCTCGCCGCGACGGTGACCGGCGTGGCGTCGGGGCTGTACTTGACGGCGTTCTCGACGATGTTGGCGACCGACCGCTCCAGCAGTCCCCGGTCGACGGACACCATCGGCAGCGTCTCCGGGATGTCCAGCTCGACGCTCTCCACGGGCACTCCGACGAGCGCCATCGGAACGACCTCGTCGAGGTCGGTCACCCGGATCAGCGGAGCGACGGTGCCGGTCTGCAGCCGGGACATGTCGAGGAGGTTGCCGACGAGATGGTCGAGGCGGTCGGCGCCGTCCTCGATGGCTTCGAGCAGTTCGGCCTCGTCCTCCTCGGACCAGGCCACGTCGTCGGCCCTGAGCGAGGAGACGGCGGCCTTGATGGCGGCCAGCGGGGTCCGCAGATCATGGCTGACGGCGGCGAGCAGCGCCGTACGGATGCGGTTGCCCTCGGCCAGCCGACGGGCCTCCTCCGCCTGTCCGACCAGCCGCTGCCGGTCCAGTACGACTGCGGCCTGGGCCGCGAAGGCGGCCAGCACCCGGCGGTCCTCGGCTGGCAGTACGCGGCCGGAGAGGGCCAGTGCCATGTGGTCGCCGACCGGCATGTCCACATCCGCGTCCTCGGGACGTACGACGGAACTGGGGCCGACGCTGCCCGCGCAGGTCCAGGGCGCGACGTCACTCTCCCGCTCGAGCAGCGCCACCGACTCCATGGCGAAGGTCTCGCGGACCCGCTCCAACAGGGCGTCCAGCGTGGTCTCGCCGCGCAGCACACTGCCGGCAAGGAAGGAGAGGATCTCCGACTCGGCGCGCAGCCTGGCGGCCTGGTGGGTGCGGCGGGCGGCCAGATCCACCACGGACGCGACCGCGACGGCCACCGCGAAGAAGATCACTATGGCGACGATGTTCTTCGGGTCGCTGATCGTCAGAGTGTGGGTGGGCGGGGTGAAGTAGTAGTTCAGCAGCAGTGAGCCGACGGCGGCCGAGGCCAGCGCCGGCAGCAGTCCGCCGAGCAGCGCCGACACCACGGTCAGGAAGAGGAAGAGCAGAACGTCGTTGGCGAGTCCCGGACTGTCGTCGAGGCCGGTCAGTATCAGTGAGAGCAGGACGGGACCGGCGACTCCGACGAGCCAGCCGGCGATGATGCGGGAGCGGCCCAGGCGTGCGCCGCGGGCCACCGGCAGTCCGCGGCCCTTGCCGGCCTCGTCGTGAGTGACGATGTGGACGTCGAGGTCGGGGCCGGATTCGCGGGCGACGGTCGCGCCGACGCCGGGGCCGAAGATGTACTGCCAGGCCTTGCGGCGGCTGGAGCCGAGGACGATCTGAGTGGCATTGACCCCACGCGCGAACTCCATCAGCGAGGACGGGACGTCGTCGCCGATGACGTGGTGGAAGGTGCCGCCGAGATCTTCGACCAGGGTCCTCTGGGCGGCCAGCTCCTTGGGCGAGGCGGAGGTCAGACCGTCGCTGCGGGCGATGTAGACGGCGAGGATCTCGCCGCCGGAGCCCTTGGCGGCCATCCGGGACGCGCGGCGGATGAGGGTGCGCCCCTCGGGCCCGCCCGTGAGGCCGACCACGATGCGCTCGCGGGCCTGCCAGGTGGAGCGTATGTCGTGCTCACCGCGGTACTGCTGGAGGTATTCGTCGACCCGGTCGGCGACCCAGAGCAGGGCGAGCTCACGCAGGGCGGTGAGGTTTCCGGGGCGGAAGTAGTTCGAGAGGGCCGCGTCGACCTTGTCGGACGTGTAGATGTTGCCGTGGGCCATGCGGCGGCGCAGCGCCTGTGGGGACATGTCGACGAGCTCGATCTGGTCCGCGCGGCGGACGACCTCGTCGGGGACGGTCTCCCGCTGGCGTACGCCGGTGATCGACTCGACGACGTCGCCGAGGGACTCGAGGTGCTGGATGTTGACAGTGGAGATGACATCGATACCGGCCGCGATCAGTACCTCGATGTCCTGCCAGCGCTTGGCGTTGCGGGAGCCGGGCACGTTGGTGTGGGCCAATTCGTCGACGAGGGCGACGGTGGGATGCCGTTCGAGGACGGCGTCGACGTCCATCTCGGTGAAGACGGTGCCGCGGTACTCGATCTCGCGGCGCCGGATCTGCTCCAGGCCGTGCAGCATCACTTCGGTGCGGGAGCGTCCGTGGTGCTCCACGAAGGCGACGACGCAGTCGGTGCCACGCTCCACACGTCGGTGCGCCTCCGACAGCATCGAGTACGTCTTGCCGACGCCCGGTGCAGCCCCGAGATATATCCGTAGCTTGCCGCGTCCCATGGCCTCATTGTCTTTCAGGAACAGCTGTGTACGCTGCGTCGACCCTACGGCCGGAGATCCGGTCGCATCGGGCCGGGGACGGGCCTCAGCCGCGTATTGACGCGATTCTGACGCCCACCCCCGGCGTTTCGGGGGCACGGTCCGCCGGATGGAGCGGGCCGCAGCCGTGTGCCCGCGGATCAGCCCTTCGCGGCGAGCTCCTTCAGTGCGATGTTGAGTGTGAGGACGTTGACGCGCGGCTCGCCGATGAAGCCGAGGGTGCGGCCGTCGGTGTGGTCCTGGACGAGCTTGTCCACCTGGGCCACGGAGAGGTGGTTCTTCTCGGCGACCCGGTGCACCTGGAGCTTTGCGTACTCGGGTGAGATCTGCGGGTCCAGGCCGGAGCCCGAGGAGGTGACGGCGTCGGCCGGCACGTCCGAGGGCTTGACCTTGTAGCCACCCACCGAGTTGTCCTTGACGACGGCGGCCTTGGCGTCGGTGACCCACTTGATGAGTTCCGGGTTGTCGCCGGAGCGGTTGGTCGCGCCGGAGAGGATGAGCCTGTACTGGGTGTTGACGCTGTTGACGCCGAGACCGTTGGAGGGGCGGGGCTGGAACCACTTCAGGTCGGGCGCGGGGGTCTTCTGGCCCTTCTTCGGCGGCAGGTTGTAGGTCTGCCCGATGAGCTCGGAGCCGACGACCTTGCCGTCCGCCCTGATCTCGGAGCCGTTGGCCTTGTCGTGGAAGAGGGCTTGGGCCACCCCGGTGATGGCGAGCGGGTAGATGACGCCGCAGACGACGGTCAGGACGAGCAGGGCACGCAGCCCGGCCCAGATCAACCGTGCTGTGTTTCCTACAGAGTTGTTCATGGTCGTCACCCGATGCCAGGGATGAGGGAGATGAGCAGGTCGATGATCTTGATGCCGATGAAGGGCGCTATCAGGCCGCCGAGGCCGTAGATCCCCAGGTTGCGCCGGAGCATCCTGTCCGCGCTGGTCGGCCTGTACCGCACGCCCTTCAGGGCGAGTGGCACCAGCGCGATGATGATCAGCGCGTTGAAGATGACGGCCGACAGGATCGCCGACTCCGGGGAGGACAGGTTCATGATGTTGAGCTTGTCCAGGCCCGGGTAGACCACCGCGAACATCGCCGGGATGATCGCGAAGTACTTCGCGACGTCGTTGGCGATCGAGAACGTGGTGAGCGCGCCCCGGGTGATGAGGAGCTGCTTTCCGATCTCGACGATCTCGATCAGCTTGGTCGGGTTGGAGTCCAGGTCCACCATGTTCCCGGCCTCCTTGGCGGCCGAGGTACCGGTGTTCATGGCGACCCCGACGTCCGCCTGGGCCAGCGCCGGGGCGTCATTGGTGCCGTCACCGGTCATCGCGACAAGCTTGCCGCCGGCCTGCTCCCGCTTGATCAGCGCCATCTTGTCCTCGGGGGTGGCCTCGGCGAGGAAGTCGTCGACACCGGCCTCCTCGGCGATCGCCTTCGCGGTCAGCGGGTTGTCGCCCGTGATCATGACCGTTTTGATGCCCATACGGCGCAGCTCGTCGAACCGCTCCCGCATGCCTTCCTTGACGACGTCCTTGAGGTGGATGACGCCCAGTACCCGGGCGCCCTTGTCGTCCTCGACGGCGACCAGCAGCGGCGTACCGCCCGCTTGCGAGATCTTGTTGGCGGTGACGTCGGCGTCCTCGGCCACCTGGCCACCGTGCTCGGTGACCCAGGTGATGACCGAGCCGGCCGCGCCCTTGCGGACCTTTCGGCCCGTTCCGTTCTCGATGAGGTCGACGCCGGACATACGGGTCCGGGCGGTGAACGCGACCCACTCGGCGCCGCTCAGCTCGCCCTGGTGTCGCTCGCGCAGGCTGTACTTCTCCTTCGCCAGCACGACGATGGAGCGGCCCTCGGGGGTCTCGTCGGCGAGCGAGGAGAGCTGGGCGGCGTCCGCCAGCTCTGCCTCGGTGACTCCCTCGACCGGGACGAACTCGGCGGCCTGCCGGTTGCCGAGGGTGATCGTGCCGGTCTTGTCGAGCAGCAGCGTGGAGACGTCGCCGGCGGCCTCGACCGCACGGCCGGACATCGCGAGCACATTGCGCTGCACCAGGCGGTCCATGCCGGCGATGCCGATCGCGGAGAGCAAGGCGCCGATCGTGGTCGGGATCAGGCAGACCAGCAGGGCGGTCAGCACGATCATGGTCTGCTCGGCGTGGGCGTACTTGGCGAACGGCTGCAGCGTGACGACGGCGAGCAGGAAGACGATCGTGAGGGACGCGAGCAGGATGTTCAGCGCGATCTCGTTGGGCGTCTTCTGCCGGGCGGCGCCCTCGACCAGGGCGATCATCCGGTCGATGAACGTCTCGCCCGGCTTCGTCGTGATCTTGATGACGATCCGGTCGGAGAGCACCTTGGTGCCGCCGGTGACCGCGGACCGGTCGCCGCCCGACTCGCGGATGACCGGGGCCGATTCACCGGTGATGGCCGACTCGTCCACCGACGCCACACCTTCGACGACGTCACCGTCGCCGGGAATGGTGTCGCCGGCCTCGCAGACCACCAGATCGCCGATACGAAGCTCGGTGCCGGGCACCCGCTCCTCGGTCCTGCCGGCGAGCCGCCGCGCGACGGTGTCGGTCTTCGCCTTGCGCAGGGTGTCTGCCTGGGCCTTGCCGCGGCCCTCGGCCACCGCCTCCGCCAGATTGGCGAAGATCGTGGTCAGCCAGAGCCAGGCGGCGATCGCCCAGCCGAACCAGTCGGTCGGGTCCTTGATCGCGAAGATCGTGGTCAGCACGGAGCCGACCAGGACCACGAACATCACCGGGGACTTCACCATCACCCGCGGGTCGAGCTTCCTGATCGCGTCCGGGAAGGACTTGATCAGCTGCTTGGGGTCGAACAACCCCGCGCCGACCCGACCGGCGTCCGTCTTGTGGCCCGTGGGCACGTCCGAGTGCGGTGCGGGCGTGGGCGTGGGCGTTGCAGTGGACATGGAGTCGTCTTGCTTCTTTACGTCGATGGTCATGACGCCAGCCCTTCGGCGAGCGGGCCCAGCGCCAGGGCCGGGAAGTAGGTCAGACCGGTGATGATCAGGATCGTGCCGACCAGCAGACCGGTGAAGAGCGGCTTCTCGGTACGCAGCGTGCCCGCGGTGGCCGGGACAGGCTTCTGCTCGGCGAGCGAGCCGGCCAGCGCCAGCACGAACACCATCGGCAGGAAGCGGCCGAGCAGCATCGCGAGACCGATGGTGGTGTTGAACCACTGCGTGTCCGCGTTCAGGCCGGCAAACGCGCTGCCGTTGTTGTTGGCGCCCGAGGTGTACGCGTAGAGGATCTCGGAGAAGCCGTGCGCACCCGAGTTGGTCATCGAGTGCACCGGGGTGGGCAGGGCCATGTCGGCGGCGGTGAAGCAGAGCACCAGCGCCGGCGTGATGAGGATGTAGCAGGCCGCCAGCTTGATCTCGCGGGTGCCGATCTTCTTGCCGAGATACTCGGGCGTACGCCCCACCATCAGGCCCGCGATGAACACCGCGATGATCGCGAGGATCAGCATGCCGTAGAGGCCGGAACCGGTACCACCAGGCGCGATCTCGCCGAGCTGCATGCCCAGCAGCGTGATGCCGCCGCCGAAGCCGGTGAACGAGGAGTGGAAGCTGTTCACCGCTCCCGTCGAGGTGAGCGTCGTGGCCACCGCGAAGATCGAGGAACCCTCGACTCCGAACCGGGTCTCCTTGCCCTCCATCGCACCACCGGCGATGTCGAACGCCGGGCCGCCGTGGTGGAACTCGGTCCACATCATCAGCGCCGTGAACCCGATCCAGATCGTCGCCATCGTCGCGAGGATCGCGTAACCCTGCTTGAGGCTGCCGACCATGCGGCCGAAGGTGCGGGTCAGCGCGAAGGGGATCAACAGGAGCAGGAAGATCTCGAAGAGGTTCGAGATCCCGTTGGGGTTCTCGAAGGGGTGGGCCGAGTTGGCGTTGAAGTAACCGCCGCCGTTCGTGCCCACCTCCTTGACCGCCTCCTGCGAGGCCACCGCGCCGCCGTTCCACTGCTGCGAGCCGCCCATGAACTGGCCGACCTCGTGGATCCCTGCGAAGTTCTGGATCGCGCCGCACGCGACCAGCACGATCGCGCCGATCACGGAGATGGGGATCAGGATCCGGACGGTGCCGTGCACCAGGTCCGCCCAGAAGTTGCCCAGCTCACCGGTGCGGGAGCGGGCGAAACCGCGTACCAGGGCCACCGCGACGGCGATACCGACGGCGGCGGAGACGAAGTTCTGTACCGCCAGGCCGCCGGTCTGCACGACGTGACCCATGGCCTGCTCGCCGTAGTACGACTGCCAGTTGGTGTTCGACACGAACGACGCGGCGGTATTGAACGCCTGATCAGGGTCGATCGAGGAGAAGCCGAGCGAGCCGGGCAGGCTGCCCTGCAGCCGCTGCAGCAGATAGAGGAACAGGACGCTCACTGCCGAGAAGGCGAGGACACCGCGCAGATAGGCGGGCCAGCGCATCTCGGCCGAGGGGTTGGCGCCGATGGCCTTGTAGATCCACTTCTCCACCCGCAGATGCTTCGTGGAGGAGTAGACACCGGCCATGTAGTCGCCGAGCGGACGGTATGCGAGAGCGAGCGCGGCGATCAGCGCGAGCATCTGGAGCACACCGGCGAGGAGGGGGCTCATAGCTGTACTCAGAACCTCTCCGGGTACACAAGGGCGAGGACGAGGTAACCCAGCAGGGCGACGGCCACGACCAGCCCGACAATGTTCTCGGCAGTCACAGCTTCGCCACCCCCCTGGCGATGAACGCCACCAGCGCGAAAACCGCGATCGTCGTGACGACGAAGGCCACGTCGGCCATCGTGTGCTCCTAGATGAGGTACGGATTCTCGGACCTCTCGAGGAAACCTCCTCCTGACCTCTTTTCCGCCACCGTTGACGGCTCCCTTACGGCCATGGGCGTCTCCTTGACGACTCTCATACGGAATCCGCGCCGGCCCGGCGTGACCTGCAAAAAGACCGGTGGGCCGTACTCCCTTCAGGGGAGTACGGCCCACCGGCCGGGTCGATTTCAGGTCGAGGAGTCAGCGCACCTCGGTGATCTCAGGTCCGCGCTGCAACTGGCCCATGCCTCCGGAGAAGCGCGAGCCTTCCTGCTCCTCCTGCTGGACGCCCTCGGGCACCATCTGGGCGTCTTCCGGCAGCTTGAGGACGATCGGGTCGCGCGGCGCCATCGGCCCCTCGCCACGTACGACGACGGTGTCCCGGAAGATCGTCTCCAGGAGTCCGGCGGCCTCCGGCTGCACCGCGCCCTGTCCGGAGATCACTCCGCGCAGGAACCACCGCGGCCCGTCGACGCCGATGAATCGCACCAGCTGCACGCCGCCGGTGCCGTCCGGAAGCTGTACGGGCACCTGGGCCCGCAGCTCCCAGCCCAGCGGACCCTCGACCTCGTCGATGATGCCGCCCTGCTGGGTGATGCCGGAAGCGATCTCCTCGCGGACCTCGCTCCAGATGCCTTCCTTCTTGGGCGCTGCGAAGGCCTGCAGCTGTACGGCGCTGTCGCGCAGTACGACGGTGGCGGCGACGATCGCGTCACCCGCGACCTCGACGCGCAGCTCCATGCCGTCGACTCCGGGCACGAAAAGTCCGCCCAGGTCGACCCGGCCCTCGCCGGGCTTGGATACCTCGGAGACGTCCCAGGGGCCGTCGGGCCGGGGCGCCGGCGGAAGGTTCACCCGGCGGGGCGAGCCTTCCTCATCGGCGTACTCCGTGTCGCGCTCGTCGACGACCTGCTCGGCCTCGCCCGCTGCGTCCGCCGCGTCCTCGGCGGAACCACTCTTCTTGCGACGTCCGAACACGTCACTGTCCTTCCCGGTCGGATACGACCGAAGCGTATCGATTCCCACCCGTTGAGCCGTCCACAGCGGCATGACCGCCGGTGGACCCGAAGCCCCCCTCGGCCCGCGCCGAGCCGGGAAGCTCCGCCACCTCGTGGAAGCGCACCTTCTCGACCTGCTGGACGACCAGTTGGGCAATCCGGTCGAACCGATCGAACCGCACACTCTCGCGCGGGTCGAGATTGACCACGATCACCTTGATCTCCCCACGGTACCCGGCATCCACCGTCCCCGGGGCATTCACGAGGGCTACTCCGCAGCGGGCCGCGAGACCGGAGCGGGGGTGCACGAAGGCGGCGTAACCGTCGGGGAGGGCGATGGACACTCCGGTGGGCAGCACAGCCCGCTCGCCCGGCGCGAGTTCGGCAGCCTCGCAGGTGACCAGATCGGCTCCGGCGTCGCCTGCGTGCGCGTACGCCGGCAGCGGCACCTCCGGGTCGACCCGGCGGATGAGGACATCGACAGGGTTACGCATCAGGGGTTCACCTCGAAGGCGCGGGTGCGCCTGATCCGGTCGGGGTCGGCCATGGCTGCCTGGATCTCCTCCGGGCGGCCGTTGTCGATGAAGTGGTCGACCTTGACCTCGATGAAAAGGGCTTCGGCACGGACGGCGACGGGCCCGCCGGGGCCGCCGATCCGGCCCACGGCGGTGGAGTAGATCTTGCGGCCGGCGACCGCGGTCACCTCGGCCTCCAGATGCAGCACGGTGTCCACGGGCACGGGCCGTACGAAATCGGTCTCGAGCCGGCCGGTCACCGCGATCACCCGCAGCAGCCAGTTCAGCGAGCCGAGGGTCTCGTCCAGGGCCGTGGCGAGGACGCCGCCGTGCGCGAGGCCGGGCGCGCCCTGGTGGGCCGGCCTGACGGTGAATTCGGCGGTGATGCGGACACCTTCCCCGGCCCGTGCCTGGAGGTGCAGCCCGTGGGGCTGGCCCTCGCCGCAGCCGAAGCAGTGCTCGTAGTGCGAGCCGAGAAGCTCACCCGGGGCCGGGGCGTCGGGGTGCCGAACCGGCGGTATGGCGTCGGCCGGAGGGGTCAGAGCCGCGGCGCGGGCCGAGGAACCGGGGGCCGCCCCCCGGGATTTCGCAGTACTCACAGGCGCTGACCTTACCCGCGCGGGTACCCGCAGGTCGCACCGTGCCAAGCTTGGTTTCATGCAGCCTTCCGCCCCGCACTACGAAGAACGTCTCACCGCGCCCCGTTCGTGGTGGCTCATCGCTGCCCTCGTGGGTGTCGCGGGCGGCCTCATCCTGCTGCCGTTCGGTCCGCCGGCGCTGCTCGGGGGCCTGATCGCCGCCACCGCGGTCGCGGCGGTCGTGGTGAGTTCGTACGGCTCGGCCCGTATCCGGGTAGTGGCCGGCTCACTGGTCGCGGGCGACGCGCGGATCCCGCTGTCCGCGCTCGGCAAGGCCGAGGTGCTGGACGCGGAGGAAGCGCGCGCCTGGCGCTCGTACAAAGCCGATACACGGGCGTTCATGCTGCTGCGCAGCTATGTGCCGACGGCCCTGCGGGTCGAGGTCACGGACCCGGCCGACCCGACGCCGTACCTCTATCTCTCAACCCGCGACCCGAAGGCGCTGGCTGCCGCTCTCGCGGCCGTACGCACGGCCTGACGGGGACTTGGGTCAGCGCCCGAGCTCTCTGGGGATGTACACCGTCTCCAGGGGGTCCTTGGGCTGCTCCAGCGGCGGTAGCGCGGTCAGCGCGTCCCAGGGGACCTGTCGGCTTCTCAAGTCCTTACGGATCCGCTTCGCGAGCTTTCTGGTGTCCCGGCGGTTCATCACCGCGCCGACGGCCGCGCCGACCAGGAACGGCATGAGATTCGGCAGATTGCGGACCGTGCGCTTCATGATCTGCTGCCGCAGCTCGCGTTTGAGCTGGCCGCCGAGTGCGGCGTCGATCGTCGCCGGTTTGGTCACCTGGATCCCGCGCTCCTGAGACCAGGAGGTCAGATACGCGGTACTGCGCTCCTTGAGGGAGCCGTGCGGCCGTATCCCGTAGACCTCGTGGAGCTCGGCGATGAGCTTGAGCTCGATCGCGGCGACACTGACGATCTCCGTGGCCAGCTCGGCCGGCATCGCCGGCGGTACGGGCAGCATCGCGGCCGCGCCGATGCCCGCACCCACTGTGGAAGTGGCATTCGCCGCGCCCGCGACCAGCTTGTCCGCCAGCTGCTCGGGAGCGAGGCCGGGGAACTGCTTGCGCAGCGTGGCGAGATCGCGCACCGGAACGCGTGGTGCGTTCTCGATGAGCCGGTCGGCGACGTATGCGAGCGCCGCTTTGGCGTTCGCGCCGCTCTTCCGCACGCCGTTCCTGACCGCGGCCAGGCGTGGGGCCCTGGTCGGGGGCCCCGCCTGATCCTCGGTTCCGAGCCCTTCGAGCGAGGCCCTCGGGCCCCGCCCGTCGTCGTCTCCTGCACCGTGGGGCAGGAGCGCGGCCGAGTGCTCGGCAGACGCCGTGGCGCCTTCTGCCGGACCCGTACCGCCCTGGAGCGCCTCCGACGGCTTCTGACGCCGGAAGCGCCGCTTCCTGGACGGTGTTTCGCCTGCCACGGCCGGCCGGACCTCAGTCGCAGTCGCGGCAGATCGGCTGACCGTTCTTCTCGCGCGCCAGCTGGCTCCGGTGGTGCACGAGGAAGCAGCTCATGCAGGTGAACTCATCGGCCTGCCGGGGCAGCACGCGGACGGACAGTTCCTCGTTGGAAAGGTCCGCTCCGGGCAGCTCCAGGCCTTCAGCCTGCTCGAACTCGTCAACGTCGACGGCCGAGGTCGTCTTGTCGTTCCGGCGGGCCTTCAGTTCCTCAAGGCTGTCCGAGTCGACGTCGTCATCGGTCTTGCGTGGGGTGTCGTAGTCCGTTGCCATGTGTGCCTCTCCCCCTCTGGGTGTCTTCGGTGTCTCAGCGCACGTAACGCGCGAGAGGCCGGACTTGTGCCCGACCTGAGGCGGAGATTTTGCCTCACATCAAGGTCTGTTACTCAATCGACACCCAACCGGATCCCTCAAGAGTGCTGGGGTTGGGTGGCGATCGGGACCGTACACGGTCCGAATGTCGCACTGCACGGGCGCCACCCCGTGTACTTCCCGTGATCTCACCCCCCGGAAACCCGGACTTTTCCCGGCTTTCCGGCAAGAGTCTTGATCACGGAGAGTAGATGGCCTGAAATTCGCCTCTGTGATCGATCGCACACCGACCCCTCGGGCACGGGTCCCGAAAATTCAGCGTAAAGCGAACGGACTGAGAGAAACGATTCGCGTCGATCAGCATCTCAGACCGGGAGGGTGACACGCATCACGAGACCACCGCCCTCACGAGGCTCCGCGATGATACGGCCTCCGTGGGCCCGGGCGACCGAGCGGGCGATCGAGAGCCCCAGTCCGACACCCTTGTCGCTGCCGGTCCGCTCCTGCCGCAGCCGCCGGAAGGGCTCGAAGAGATTGTCGATCTCGTAGGCGGGAACGACCGGTCCCGTGTTCGATACCACCAGGACCGCCTCGCCCTGCCGGACCTCGGTGGCGACATCCACCCACCCGCCTTCCGGGATGTTGTACCGCACGCCGTTCTGCACCAGGTTCAGGGCGATCCGCTCCAGCAGGACGCCATTGCCCTGCACGACGGCGAGCGCGCGCTCACCGCGGATCTCCACGCCGTTCGCCTCGGCCTCGGCCCGGGTCTGGTCGACGGCACGCGTGGCGACCTCGGCGAGGTCCACCGGTTTCCGCTCGACGATCTGGTTGTCGCTGCGCGCCAGCAGCAGCAGGCCTTCGACCAGCTGCTCGCTGCGTTCATTGGTGGTCAGGAGCGTCTTGCCGAGCTGCTGGAGCTCCGCGGGCACCCCGGGATCGGAGAGATGGACCTCCAGCAGCGTGCGGTTGATCGCCAGCGGCGTACGCAGCTCGTGCGAGGCGTTCGCCACGAACCGCTGCTGAGCGGTGAAGGCCCGCTCCAGACGGTCCAGCATCTCGTCGAAGGTGTCCGCGAGCTCCTTGAGCTCGTCGTCGGGGCCGTCCAGCTCGATCCGCCGGGAGAGATCGGAGCCGGCCACCTGACGGGCGGTGCGGGTGATCTTTCCGAGCGGCGAGAGGACACGTCCCGCCATCGCGTAACCGAAGGCGAACGCGATGATGCTGAGGCCGAGCAGTGCGAAGAGCGAGCGGCGCAGGAGATCGTCCAGGGCGTGCTGGCGCTGCACGGACATGCATGTCTTGAGCGCCGCGTTGAGCTGTTCGTTGTTGATCGCGCCGTTGAGCTCCGGGCAGGTGGGGCTGTCGAGGTTCACGTTCACACCCGTGACCTTCAGGACCAGCTCACTGCCCTGGTGGATGGCCTGCGCCGCGAGCAGATAGATGATCGAGAGCAGCAGGATGCCCGCGATCAGGAACATGCCGCCGTACAGCAGGGTCAGCCGTATACGGATCGTCGGACGCAGCCAGGGGCGTACGGGATCGCGCGGATCCCACGTCGGCTTCGGAGGCGCCTGCGGTGGCGCCGGGGCAGTGGCCATGGGTCAGATCCGGTAGCCGGAGCCGGGAACGGTGACGATCACTGGTGGCTCGCTGAGCTTGCGGCGCAGAGTCATCACCGTCACGCGGACAACATTGGTGAACGGGTCGGTGTTCTCGTCCCACGCCTTCTCGAGGAGCTGCTCGGCCGACACGACCGCGCCCTCGCTGCGCATCAGCACCTCCAGCACCGCGAACTCCTTGGGCGCGAGCTGGATCTCCTTGCCGTCGCGGAAGACCTCGCGGCGGTTGGGGTCCAGCTTGATGCCGGCGCGCTCGAGGACGGGCGGCAGCGGCACGGTCGTACGGCGGCCGAGCGCACGGACCCGGGCGGTGAGCTCGCTGAAGGCGAAGGGCTTGGGAAGGTAGTCGTCCGCGCCCAGCTCAAGCCCTTCGACGCGGTCGCTGACGTCTCCGGAGGCGGTCAGCATCAGCACCCGGGTGGGCATGCCCAGCTCGACGATCTTGCGGCAGACATCGTCGCCGTGGACCAGAGGAAGGTCACGGTCCAGCACGACCACGTCGTAGTCATTGACCCCGATACGTTCCAGAGCGGAAGCGCCGTCGTACACGACGTCGACCGCCATGGCCTCCCGGCGCAGTCCGGTGGCCACCGCATCGGCGAGCAGCTGCTCGTCCTCGACGACGAGTACGCGCACGTCGCTGTCCTTCCTCTGTGCCCGTCAAGCGTGATCAGGGCAGGTGTGTGAGCACTGACTGTGCGCCTCCATCCTGCCCGTTACGCGCGTAAACCGGCTGTAAGGCGGATCGCGCGGATCACCGGCCCCGGGAATTCACCGGATTCCCCGGCCAGTTGAGGTTTCTCTGAGGGAAGGCTGGGGGAGGACGACTGCACACCCAGAGATCACGCCCTGTTTGTGGCATATCACGACCTGTTTCCGGGTTGATCCACCCACCGTCGGCACACCCCCGTGCCACCGACCCACGACGAGGGGGCACCATGGACGCATTCACCACAGGATTGCTGCAGCGCATAAAGGCCGCCGAGACCGACCTCACGCTGGCCCGTGAGACGGGCGACGACTTCCTCGCGGATGTCGAGCAGGCAGAGCTGGACGACCTGCGCCGCCTGGCGGCAGAGCACGGCGTGGAGGTCAGCGCCGCCTGACGCAAGCCGTATACCTCCGATACGAGTGGGCCCCGACGCCGCAGGACGGTGTCGGGGCCCACTTGTGCGCGGTGCCGGGCCGATCTAGTCGTGCCAGGCGCCGAACTCCTCCAGCAGGGACTGCAGCGGCTCGAATACGCCAGGGCTCGCCGCGACCGCCAGATCGCCGTTCGCCGTATCGCCCGGTCGGCCACCGGTCAGCGCCCCCGCCTCGCGCGCGATCAGGTCGCCCGCCGACAGGTCCCAGGGGCTGAGGCCGCGCTCGTAGTAGCCGTCGAGGCGGCCGGCGGCGACGTCACAGAGGTCGACTGCCGCGGAGCCGCTGCGGCGGATGTCGCGCAGTCGCGGAATGAGCTGCCGGGCGACGTCCGCCTGGTGGGTGCGTACGGTCGCGACGTAGTTGAAGCCGGTGGAGACCAGGGCCTGGTCCAGCGGAGGCGCGGGACGGCAGCGCAGGGGCCTGTCGTTGGCGTACGCGCCGCCGCCGAGCACCGCGCGGTAGGTCTCACGGCGCATCGGGGCCTCGACGACACCGACGACCGTCTCGCCCTCTCGCTCGACACCGATGGAGACCGCCCAGGTCGGCAGACCGTAGAGGTAGTTGACCGTGCCGTCGAGCGGGTCGATGACCCAGCGCACACCGCTGGTGCCGGTGGTGGAGGCACCTTCCTCGCCGAGGATCCCGTCTTCCGGGCGGCGAGCTGCCAGGAACCCCGTGATCAGCTTCTCCGCCGCGATGTCCATCTCGGTGACGATGTCGATGGGGCTGGACTTGACCGCGGCGACGCCCAGGTCGGCGGGGCGTCCGTCGCGCAGCAGCTCCCCGGCCCGGCGGGCGGCCTCAAGAGCCAGGTCGAGAAGTTCGGACAGGAGGGGGTCGGTCACAGGTGTTCCTTACGCGTAGGGGCTGTCGGCACCGGCGGCCGCGGGCTTCGGCGCCCGGGCCGGACAGCAGCCGACCGGACAGAGGTCGTGGGAGGGGCCGAGGCTTCCCACCGCGCACCGTTCGGCGCGCACGCCCCGTTCGGTCGCCGCACGCTCCAGGACCAGGTCCCGTACGGCCGCGGCGAACCGCGGGTCGGCGCCCACCGTCGACGCCCGCCGCACGGGCAGACCCAGCTCGGCGGCCTTGGCGGTGGCCTCCGTATCGAGGTCGTAGAGGACCTCCATATGGTCCGAGACGAAGCCGATGGGCACCATCACCACGGCAGGCGCGCCCGCGGCATGCAGCTCCTCCAGGTGCTCGCAGATGTCCGGCTCCAGCCACGGGATGTGCGGGGCACCACTGCGGGACTGATAGACGAGCTCCCAGGGGTGCTCGACACCCGTCTCCTCGCGCACGGCGTCCGCGATCAGCCGGGCCACGTCCAGGTGCTGTCGTACGTACGCACCGCCCTCGCCGTGCTCCTCAGCCGTGCCCGACGCGTCGGCGGCGGACATCGGGATGGAGTGGGTGGTGAAGGCCAGCCGGGCGCCTGCCCGCACCTCGTCGGGGAGGTCCGCGAGGGACTCCAGGACGCCTTCCATCATGGGCCGTACAAAACCGGGGTGGTTGAAGTAGTGCCGCAGCTTGTCCACGCGCGGCAGCTCGAGGCCTTCCGCCTCCAGCGTGGCCAGCGCGTCCGCGAGGTTCTCGCGGTACTGCCGGCAGCCCGAGTACGAGGCGTACGCACTGGTGGCGAGGACGGCGATGCGCCGGTGGCCCTGCACGACCATCTCGCGCAGGGTGTCGGTCAGATACGGCGCCCAGTTCCGGTTGCCCCAGTGCACAGGCAGGTCCAGGCCGTGCTCGGCGAAGTCCTTGCGCAGGGCGTCCAGCAGAGCGCGGTTCTGTTCGTTGATGGGGCTGACCCCGCCGAACAGGAAGTAGTGCTGACCCACCTCCTTGAGCCGTTCCTTGGGGATGCCGCGGCCGCGCGTCACGTTCTCCAGGAACGGGACGACGTCGTCCGGGCCTTCGGGGCCTCCGAAGGAGAGGAGCAGCAGGGCGTCGTAAGGGGCTGGATCGCGCTGATCGGACATGGGACCGATCCTGCCACCCGCCGCTGACCGCGGAAAAACCGCCGTGCGCCGGACTGCCATCCGGACGTAATCTGTGAACGCCACTCATACGCCTTACCGGAGCGCCCCTTGCCCAGTCCGTACCGCGCCATCTTCGCCGCCCCCGGCAGCAAGGGGTTCTCCGCCGCCGGCTTCTTCGGTCGTATGCCGCTGTCGATGATGGCCATCGGGATTGTGACGATGGTTTCGCAGCTCACTGGGCGTTACGGGCTTGCGGGCGCGCTCTCCGCGACCCTGGCGATGTCGGCCGCAGCGGTCGGTCCGCAGATCTCCCGGCTCGTCGACCGGCACGGTCAGGCGCGCGTGCTGCGCCCCGCCACGCTCGTCTCGGTGGCGGCGGTCACCGGTCTGCTGATCTGCGCCCACCAAGAGGCCCCGGACTGGACGCTGTTCGTCTTCGCCGCGGCCGCCGGCTGTGTGCCGAGCGTGGGCTCGATGATCCGGGCCCGCTGGGCCGAGATCTACCGGGGGCTGCCGCGTGCGCTGCACACCGCGTACTCGTGGGAGTCGATCGTCGACGAGATCTGCTTCATCGTCGGACCGATCATCTCCATCGGGCTCTCCACCGCCTGGTTCCCCGAGGCGGGCCCGCTGCTCGCAGCCGCGTTCCTGCTCGTCGGCGTCTTCTGGCTGACCGCTCAGCGCGCCACCGAGCCTGTGCCGCATCCGCGCGACCACCACACCGGCGGCTCCGCCCTCCGCTCCCCCGGACTGCAGGTCCTGGTGGCCACCTTCGTCGCCACCGGCGCGATCTTCGGCGCGGTCGACGTCGTCACGGTCGCCTTCGCCGAGGAGCAGGGCCACAAAGCCGCGGCGAGCCTGGTCCTCGCGGTGTACGCGCTCGGGTCCTGCCTCGCCGGCGCTGTGTTCGGACTGCTGCACCTCCAGGGCCCGGCCTCCCGAAGGTGGCTGGTGGGAGTGTGTGCGATGGCCGTGAGTATGATCCCCCTCCAACTGGCCGGGAACCTTCCCTTCCTGGCCGTGGCGCTCTTTGTCGCGGGCCTGTCCATCGCACCCACGATGGTGACCACGATGGCCCTCGTCGAAGCGCACGTACCGCGCACCAAGCTGACCGAGGGCATGACCTGGACCAGTACCGGGCTCGCGGTCGGAGTGGCGCTCGGCTCGTCGGCCGCAGGCTGGACGGTCGACGCGTCCGGGGCGGGCGCGGGTTACGTGGTGCCCGCCGTGGCGGGAGCAATCGCGGCCGTGGTGGCGTTCCTGGGGTACCGCCGGCTGGCCAAGCCGGTGCCGACGCGGGAGGGGCAGCGTGAGCGGGATTACGAGGACGGGGCGCAGCACGTGGCGTAACTGGGCGGGGAATGTCACCGCCCGTCCGGTACGGGAGGTCTCGCCCGCCTCCACCCGGGAGCTCGCCGACGCCGTCCGTCAGGCGGCCGAGGACGGGTTGAGGGTGAAGGCCGTCGGAACGGGCCACTCCTTCACCGCCGCTGCCGCCACCGACGGGGTGCTGATACGGCCGGATCTGCTGACCGGGATCCGGGAGATCGACCGCACGGCGATGACCGTGACCGTCGAGGCCGGCACTCCGCTCAAGCGGCTGAACGCGGCCCTCGCCCGCGAGGGCCTGTCGCTCACGAATATGGGCGACATCATGGATCAGACGGTCGCGGGCGCGACCTCGACCGGCACGCACGGCACAGGCCGCGAATCGGCCTCGATCGCGGCGCAGATCAAGGCACTTGAGCTGGTCACGGCGGACGGCTCGCTGCTGACCTGCTCCGAGAAGGAGAATCCGGAGATCTTCGCGGCGGCCCGGATCGGGCTCGGCGCACTCGGCGTCATCGCCGCGATCACCTTCGCCGTGGAGCCGGTCTTCCTGCTGACGGCTCGTGAGGAACCGATGGCCTTCGACAGGGTCACGGCCGAATTCGACGCGCTCTTCGCGGAGAACGAGCACTTCGAGTTCTACTGGTTCCCGCACACTGGCAACTGCAATACCAAGCGCAACAACCGCAGCGCGGGTCCCGCCGCTCCGCCCGGACAGATCAGCGGCTGGATCGAGGACGAGCTGCTCTCCAACGGCGTGTTCCAGCTTGCCTGTTCGCTCGGCCGGGCCGTGCCCGTGACGATTCCGGCAATCGCCAAGATATCCAGCCGCGCTCTCTCCGCCCGTACGTACACGGACATCCCGTACAAGGTTTTCACCTCTCCGCGCCGGGTGCGGTTCGTGGAGATGGAGTACGCGCTTCCGCGTGAGGCGGCGGTCGGGGCGCTGCGCGAGGTCAAGGCGATGATCGAGCGCTCACCGCTGCGTGTGAGCTTCCCGGTTGAGGTGCGTACGGCCCCGGCGGACGACATCGCGCTCTCCACGGCGTCGGGCCGGGAGACCGCGTACATCGCCGTGCACCTCTACAAGGGCACGCCGTACCAGTCGTACTTCACGGCGGTGGAGAGGATCATGACCTCGCACGGCGGCCGGCCGCACTGGGGCAAGGTGCACACGCGGGACGCGGAGTACTTCGCCGGGGTGTATCCGCGGTTCGGTGAGTTCACGGCACTGCGGGACCGGCTGGATCCGGAACGCCTGTTCGGCAACGACTATCTCCGCCGGGTGCTGGGCGACTGACGACCGTTCACTGTCCGGTCGTCGTACCGGCTCCGGCGTGGGCCGAGGGACCGGGGTCGTGCCGACGGAGCCGGACGGCGTCGGGGCGGGTGTCGCCGTCGGGTCGTCGCCGCTGGACTTCGAAGGGTCGGGCGTGGGGACTGCGGATGTGCCGCCATCGCCCTGCCCGGAGCCGGGATCCGCGGACCGGCCGTTGCCGGTACGGGTGTTGGGGGTCGGGTCGTTGTCCTGGCTCCGGCCCCGGCCGGATTCCTGCCGGCACCGCCGCCGCGATCGCCGCCGGCGCACTGCCCGCGACCTGCGGGAGGCTCAGATCCAGCCGCTTTCCGCTCTTTTCCTTTCTTCGTTCAGTTCCTTCTGCTTTGTCGCGCTGACACGCTTCTGATCCATCTTTCGACCCATGCTCGCCCATCTGACCCGCCGTGCACCCAGTAGGGACATTTGAGCGAAGCGAATAGTTCCCTTTGGGCAGATTCTGTGAATCAGAACACCTGGTCACGCATGCCCCGGAGGCCCAACCCCCCGCACCCCTGGAGAAGTTCGGCGGCGCGGCGGTCCACCCCCGTGGCCCGAATGGAGTACTGTGGCGAGCCCTGGGCCCGGCCTCCCTCTCGGGTGGTGGGACCCCAGGTAGGGGGCCGAAAGCGGCGCTCGATCCGGCGGCGCCGCGGCACCGCACGGGTACCCGATGCGGAGAGTGACAGGCCAGTCACTCAGAGTCGCAAACAGGTAACCGTGCCATAACGGCGTTCCAGGGCCTGTGCCCGACACGCCGGGCAACTCGGCAAGGTTGTGGCAGGCTGCACCCGGGCAGGCCACACTCGACTAGCGGAAGCAGCGACGCACGTGACGTCGGCAGGCACCACCCGGGAGGTCCCCATGCCCGAACTGCGTGTCGTGGCCGTCTCCAACGACGGCACACGACTGGTGCTCAAGGCTGCGGACAGCACGGAATACACGCTTCCGATCGATGAGCGGCTGCGCGCTGCCGTACGCAATGACCGCGCCCGCCTCGGCCAGATCGAGATCGAGGTGGAGAGCCATCTCCGCCCCCGCGACATCCAGGCCCGTATACGTGCCGGTGCCTCCGCGGAAGAGGTCGCCCAGTTCGCCGGAATTCCTGTCGACCGGGTGCGCCGCTTCGAGGGGCCTGTGCTCGCGGAGCGCGCTTTCATGGCGGAGCGGGCCCGCAAGACGCCCGTACGCCGTCCCGGCGAGAACACCGGGCCTCAGCTCGGCGAGGCGGTGCAGGAGCGGCTGACGCTGCGCGGCGCCGAGAAGGACACCGTGCTGTGGGACTCCTGGCGCCGCGACGACGGCACCTGGGAGGTCCTGCTGGTCTACCGGGTGGCGGGCGAGCCGCACTCGGCGAGCTGGACGTACGACCCGCCGCGGCGGCTCGTCCAGGCCGTCGACGACGAGGCGCGTGCGCTGATCGGCGAGACCGACGACACGATCGCGGCGACGCAGGAGCCGAGCTTTCCGTTCGTACCGCGCATCGCACGGCTGCCGCGCGACAGGCCGCTGGACCGGGCCCTCGACCGGCAGTTGGAGCGGCCGACCGCGCCGTCGGCCGAACCGGAGGAGAGCGGCGGGGAGCGGGACTCCCTGACGAGTCTGCTGGAGGCGGTGCCGAGTTTCCGCGGCGACATGGTCGTCCCCGAGCGCCCGGCACCACCGGAGCCGACGGACACCGAGCCGGTCCAGGAGCCCGAGGCGGAGGAGCCGGTGGCCCCTGCGGCCTCGGCGGGTGCGGGGTCGGCGTACGCCGATGTGCTGATGCCGCGTTCGGTGGCCGGTCACCGCGACCGTCTGACGGGCACCACGGACCGCCAGGCTGAGGCGGACGGCGTCCGCCCCGGCCGCCGCGCGGCGGTCCCGAGCTGGGACGAGATCGTCTTCGGCACCCGGCGCAAGAAGCAGGACTAGCGGGCACACGTCCCATTGCCCGGAGGCTCCGGTTACCCAGAGGGTCCGGCACGGTATCCCGTGCCGGACCCTTCCTTGCGCGCGCTCAGGGGTCTCTTCCGCCCACCCGCCCCCGAAGCAGGTGTACGGCGTGCCCCCGGCCCGGTCTCACTCCTCCCGCCGGGACCGTCAGGCCGGTTGTGGGCCCTTCGCCACCGGGCGGTGGGGGTCGTTGGACCACTCCGACCAGGAGCCTGCGTACAGGGCCGGCTCGAAGCCCGCGATCTCCAGGGCCAGGGCCTCATGTGCGGCGGAAACGCCCGAGCCGCAGTAGACGCCGACCGGATCCCCCTGCGCGGAGGCTCCCAGTGCGGAGAAGCGGGCAGCAAGAGCCTCGGGCGGAAGGAAGCGACCGTCCGCGGCCACGTTCTCGGCTGTCGGGGCCGAGACCGCGCCCGGGATGTGACCGCCGATGCGGTCGATCGGCTCCACATCGCCGCGATAGCGCTCCGCCGCGCGCGCGTCGAGCAGCAGGCCGGAGCGGGCGAGTGCCGCGGCGGCGTCCGCGTCCAGCAGCGGGAGCGCCCCCGGCTTCGGGGCGAACGTGCCCTCCTCGGGAGAGGGGATCCCGGTCTCCAACGGCCCGGTCCAGGCGGCGAGGCCGCCGTCCAGGACCCGCACATCCTCGTGGCCCGTCCAGCGCAGCAGCCACCAGGCACGGGCCGCCGCCCAGCCCTGGCCGCCGTCGTACGCCACCACCGGCGCACCGGGCGATACTCCGGCGCGGCGCATCACCGCGCCGAAGGCATCCGGCTCGGGCAGCGGATGGCGGCCTCCCGCACCCGGCGGACCGGCCAGTTCCGCATCCAGGTCGACGAAGACCGCTCCGGGGATGTGCCCGGCCTCGAACGCGGGCCGCCCGTGCGGTCCGCCGAGCTGCCAGCGGACGTCCAGAAGAACCGGACGGCGGGATCCGGTCAGCTCGCTCGCGAGTTCCGTGGCGGAGATGGTGGGGTTCATGAGAGCCATCCTCGCGCAGTGACCGGCCGGCCCGTAATGCCGCCGGAGCGGATGAGACGTGCCAAAAAGGGCATCCTCCGGCGAGAACCCGCCAAATCCGGCGCGGCCGGGGCACGCAGGCCGCCCTGTGGTGCAAGCATCTGCACGGGGCACAGCCATTCCGCACAACGGATCCCGGTCCCCCCGCACGGCCACCACGATGGTCCGAGGAGAGAGTGACGATGACCGAGGCGACTCGGCACACACCCGGCACACCCTGCTGGGTGAGCTTGATGGTGCACGGCCTTGACGCGACGAAGGATTTCTACGGAGCGCTGTTCGGCTGGGAGTTCTCCCCCGGCCCCCAGCAGTTGGGTCCGTACGTCCGTGCGCTGATCGACGGCAAGGAGGTCGCAGGCATCGGCAGGATCCCGAGCAGCCGGCAACTGCCGATCGCCTGGACGCCGTATCTGGCGACCGACGACGCGGATGTGACCGCCGAGACGATCAGGAGCCGCGGCGGGACGGTCGGCGTAGGCCCGCTGGACGCGGGCCCCGCGGGCCGGCTGGCCATCGCGACCGACCCCGGGGGCGCGGTCTTCGGCATCTGGCAGACGGCAGCCCACCGCGGCACCGCCGTGTACGGCACGCATGGCACGCCCGTCTGGAACGAGCTGGTGACCCCGGAGACGTCGTTCGTGGGCAAGTTCTACGAGGCGGTCTTCGGCTATGAGGTGGAGGCAGTCGTCTCGGCCGACTTCGACTATCTGACGCTGCACCTGGCCGGACGCCCGGTGGCGGCCCTCCACGGTGTGGGTCAGGCCCTTCCGCGCAGGGGCACGCACTGGATGACCCACTTCGAGGTCGAGGACACCGAAGAGGCGGCACGCCAGGTGGTGGAGCTCGGCGGGCAGGTGCTGCAGCCGCCGAGGGACGGCAGCAGCGGCCGGCTCGCGACCGTCGCGGACCCGGAGGGCGCGGTCTTCACGATCGTACGGACGGCCTCTCGCTGACCTCGACGGGCAGGACGTCCGGGGAGAGAGCGGCCGCGCAAGCGGTGGCCGCCGTCATCCGCCGCCGGTGGTGGCGTCGGCAGAGCACCTCGTAGCCGATCTCGTCGGGCGACTGGTCGACGTCGCCCACGACGACCTGCGCGCCCTCGAGGACCATGATCCCGCCGACGGTACGGGCGTTGTGCGTGGCCCGCGCGCCGCACCAGCACAGCGCCTCGACCTGCAGTACCTCGACCCGGTCGGCGAGCTCGACGAGCCGCTGCGAGCCGGGGAAGAGCTTGGAGCGGAAGTCGGTGGTGATACCGAAGGCGAAGACGTCCAGGTCGAGGTCGTCGACGACACGGGCGAGCTGGTCGATCTGCTCGGGAGCGAGGAACTGCGCCTCGTCGGCGATCACATAGTCGCAGCGGCCGCCCTGGGAGAGATGGGCGACGAGATACGCGTAGAAGTCGAAGCCCTCCGCCGCCTCGACCGCGTCGGTGACCAGGCCGAGCCGGGAGGACAGCTTGCCCTCACCGGCACGGTCGTCGCGGGTGAAGATCATGCCCTGGAGGCCGCGCGCGGACCGGTTGTGCTCGATCTGAAGAGCGAGGGTGCTCTTTCCGCAGTCCATGGTTCCGGAGAAGAACACCAGCTCGGGCATGGGGAGTTGAGGACCTTTCGGGTCTGGACGAGGGAGGCTGTTATGAGCGTACTTCGAAGAGCGGGACGAGCTGCTCGACGGGGGTCATGGAGCCGTGCATCCCGACCATCGCCGACTCGTTCGGCTCATTGACGGAGGCGGTGATCACCACGTCGTCGCAGGCCGCGGCGACGACATCGCCGATCCGCGCGTACACCCGCTCGTCCACCCGGTCGCCGAACCATCCCGCGGCGATCGCCTCATCCCGGCTCGCCACCCAGAACTGCTCGCCGAGGACCTCGCGCCAGACCGCGAGCACATCGGACTCGGCACCCGGCACGGCGTAGATGTGGCGGGCGCGGCCCTCGCCGCCCAGCAGGGCGACGCCGGCGCGCAGCTCCCAGTCCTCGTCGAAGTCGATGCGCGACTGCTCGTCGAAGGGGATGTCGATCATGCCGTGGTCGGCGGTGACGTACAGGGCGGCGCGGGGCGGGAGTTGCTCGGCGAGACGCTGCACCAGCCGGTCGACGTACATCAGCTGGCCGCGCCAGGCGTCGGAATCCACACCGAAGCGGTGGCCCTTGCCGTCCACATCGCTGTAGTACGTGTAGACCAGCGACCTGTCCCCCAGCGCCAGTTGCTCGGCCGCCAGGTCCATACGTTCCTCACCCGAGAGCCGGCCGAGGAAGCTGCCACCGCTGAGTGCGATCTTGGTCAGCGGGGTGTGCTGGAAGGTCGGCGACGACACCTGCGCGGTGTGCACGCCCGCCGCGTCGGCGAGCTGGAAGACCGTGGGGTAGGGCTGCCAGATGTGCGGAGGCGTCCAGGGCTTCCAGCGCAGCTGGTTCATCAGCTCGCCGGTCTCCGGATTGCGCGCGGTGTAGCCGGGCAGACCGTGCGCGCCTGGCGGCAGGCCGGTGCCGACGGAGGCCAGCGAGGTGGCTGTGGTGGCCGGGAAACCGGCGGTTATGGGCCGCCCCGTGCCGCCGCGCGAGGTGGCCAGCAGCGAGGTGAGGTACGGGGCCTCCTCGGGGTGGTTCTTGATCTGCTCCCAGCCGAGGCCGTCGATCAGGAAGATGCAGTTCCGGTCGGCGGGGGTCAGCTCGGGGATGCTCTGCGTCAGGCCCGGTACGCCCTGGCCGGCGGCGAGCGTCGGGAGCAGATCGGCGAGCGATCCGGTGCCGTACTCGGGGACGGGCGCGGTGGAGAGGGCGAGCGGGACGGGTTCGTCCGGCCAGACTGCGGGCTGAGCCATCAGCGCGTGGCTGCCGTGGCTTCGGAGAGCGCCTGCGCGAAGGCGAGCGTCTGCCGGACCGCGTCCGGGCCGTCGCCGGCCTCGCTGACGCGCAGGCTCAGGTCGTCAGCGGTGGAGCTCCCGGTGTAGCCGTGGTCCGCCTCGCAGTTGGGGTCGCCGCAGGCCGCGGGCTCCAGGTCGATGCGGGAGACGGCGCCCCAGCCGATGGTGAGGACGACCTCGCGGGGCAGGGTGCCGGGGGTGTACGACTCCGGGTTGGCGACGACGCGGCTGACCACGACCGACGAGATCCGGCCGAGCTTGACCGATTCGGTCGAGGTGGTGGCGTACGGCGTCGGGGAGCTGGAGTCGGCGGCCTGCTCGTCGGTGTGGCTGACGATGAAGCGGTTGGCCGTCAGAACGAGGACGGTGACATGGCGGCGCACCTCGTTGGCGTCGAACGTGGTCTCTTGGTGCACCAGGTACGACGCAATCTGCTCGCCACCGACAGCGGCCTCCACCGCCTCGGCCACAAGGGCCGGGTAGTAGCCGCTGCGCTCGATCGCCGAGCGCAGCCCCTGGGTCGTCGTACCGGTCTTCGCCATGCGGTCCATCCTACGGGGCTCACGGGGGGCGGCGAGCGCTCAGTAGCTGGGGAGTCGGCGGGGGCCCAGGTCGGTGCGGGCGGGCGGCGGCGCGAGCCGTACGGACGCGTCGAGCACGGAAAGGCCACGCTGAGCGACGACGACCGGTTCGAGGCTGATTCCGACCACTTCCGGGTGATCGTCGACCAAACGTGACACCCGAAGCAGCAGCTCTTCGAGGGCCGGGGTGTCGACGGGCGCCGAGCCGCGCCAGCCGAAGAGGAGTGGGGCCGTCCGGATGGTCCTGATCAACTCGGCGGCGTCCCGGTCGGTGACGGGCACGAGCCGGTGGGCCGTGTCACCGAGCAGCTCGGAGGCGGCTCCGGCCAGCCCGAAGGAGAGCACCGCGCCGGCGGCGGGGTCGATGGCGGCGCGTACGACGGTGTCGACGCCGCGCGGAGCCATCGCCTGGACGACGGGCTGCAGCTCCTCGGGCTTGCCGAGAACGTCGGTCAATTCGCGGTAGGCCTGCCGCAGTTGCGCCTCGTTGGCCAGATCCAGCCGTACGCCGCCGAGGTCGGCACGGTGGCGCAGGTGCGGGGCGGTGGTCTTGAGGGCGACGGGGTAGCCGAGGCGGGTGGCGGCGGCCACGGCGTCGTCCGGGCCGGGCGCGGGGAGGGCCGAACGTACGGAGATGCCGTACCGGCCGAGCAGCTCCTGGGTGGCACCGGGTCCGAGGGTGCTGCCGCGAGGGTCGGTGACCCCGCCGAGCAGCGCCTCGATCTGCCTGGCGGCACCCGCCTCGTCGATGTCCTCGTACTGCGGCACCTTGCCGGGCTCGGCGGCCTGCCGACGCCACTGGGCGTACTTGACCGCCTCGGAAAGGGCTCGGACGGCCCGCTCGGCGGCGGGGTAGGCGGGGATACGGGAGGCGTGCGGGGCGGTCGCGGGGGCCGGGGCCGCGTAACGGACAGCCGCCGAAACGGCGGACGAGCTCGGGGCGGGCGGAGGAGTGCGGACGGCCCGCCGCGCCTCGTGGCCGGGGCCCGGTCCCCCGGCGTCGGTCTCGGGGGCCGGGACCGTACGCGTACTCGTCGCCGCCGCCAGCGCCTCCGCCAGACCGCCCATTTCCACATGGACCACCGCGACCGGTTTGGCCGGGGCCGTCGTGACCGCGTCGCGCAGCGCTGCTGCCAGGACCTCGCCGTCACCCGACTCCGTGACGCCGTTCTCGCCGACCCACGGGATCGCCGTCACCACCACCGCATCGCAGGCGTCGTCCACCAGGGCCTCGGCGAGGGCGGCACGGAAGTCCGCGGGTGTGGCGGCCGTCGTGAGGTCGCGCGGCCGCAGGGGACGGAGGCCGTCGGCGAGACAGGCGTCGTACGTGAGCAGGCCGAGCGACTCGGAGTTGCCGAGGATCGCCACGCGCGGTCCGGCGGGCAGCGGTTGGCCGGCCAGCAGCAGGCCCGCGTCGACCAGTTCGGTGACGGTGTCGACGCGGATCACGCCGGCCTGGCGGAGCAGCGCCCCGACCGTGGTGTCGGGGATCCCGGTGACCGGCACCGCGTGTCCGGGCGGCTCACTGCCGCTGTGCCGGGCGCCCTTCACCACGACCACCGGTTTCACCGCCGCCGTACGCCGGGCCAGGCGGGTGAACTTGCGCGGGTTGCCGATCGATTCGAGGTACAGCAGGACCACATCGGTGTCCGGGTCCTCGTACCAGTACTGCAGAAAGTCGTTGCCGGAAACATCCGCGCGGTTGCCCGACGAGATGAAGGAGGAGAGCCCGGCCCCGCGCCGGTGCAGGCCGGCGAGCAGTGCGATGCCGATGGCGCCGGACTGGGTGAACAGGCCGATGCGGCCGGCCGCCGGGGACTGGGGGGCCAGCGAGGCATTGAGGCGGACGCTGTCGCTGGTGCTGATGATGCCGAAGGAGTTCGGGCCGATGATGCGCATCCCGTACGAGCGGGCCTGCCGCACCAGTTCGCGCTGGCGCTCCCGTCCGGCGGCCCCGCTCTCGGCGTATCCGGCGGTGAGAACGACCAGGCCCTGGACGCCGTGCTCACCGCAGTCGGCGACCACTTCGGGCACCCGCTCCGCCGGGACGGCCACGACCGCCAGGTCGACGGTCTCCTCTATCTCGCCGACGGAGCGGTGGGCCGGGACGCCGTCCACCTCGGTCTGATCCCCGGGAAAGGCGCGGTTCACGGCGTAGGTGCGTCCCGTGTATCCGGCGTCGAGGAGGTTGCGCAGGACGGTGCGGCCCACGCCGCCGGGCGTGCGGCCGGTGCCGATGACTGCGACCGAACCGGGCGCGAGGAGGCGCTGCACAGAGCGGGCCTCCGCGCGCTGCTCGCGGCCGCGCTGGACGGCCAGGGACTCCTCGGTCGGTTCGAGGTCGAGGGTGAGATGGACGGAGCCGTCCTCGAAGCTGCGCTTCTGGGTATAGCCGGCGTCCCGGAACACCTTGATCATTTTATTGTTGGCGGGCAGCACCTCGGCGGCGAAGCGCCTGATGCCGCGTTCGCGGGCGACCGCGGCGATGTGCTCGAGCATGGCGGATGCCACGCCGCGCCCCTGGTGGGCGTCCTGGACGAGAAAGGCGACCTCGGCCTCGTCGGCGGGGGCGCTCGCGGGCCGGCCCTGTCCATTGATCCGGTCGTAGCGGACGGTGGCGATGAACTCGCCGCCCACCGTGACCGCGAGACCCACCCGGTCCACGTAGTCGTGATGGGTGAAGCGATGCACGTCCTTGGCGGAGAGCCGGGGGTAGGGCGCGAAGAAGCGGTAGTACTTCGACTCGTCGGAGACCTGCTCGTAGAAGCTGACCAGACGGTCGGCGTCCTCGGTGGTGATGGGCCTGATACGCGCGATACCGCCGTCGCGCAGCACCACGTCTGCTTCCCAGTGGTCGGGGTAGGCGTGATCCGACGAGGTCTGCATGGGGAAAGCGTACGGCTCACTCACGGGTCGCGGAGGAGGTTGCCGCGGGGCAGTCTGAGGAAGCCGACCGGCGGCCGATCCCGGGTCCGGGGCCGGTGCGAGCAACGCAGCAACACATGAGAGACTGGTCTAGACAACCGCTAAGACTTGAAGGGCAACACCATGGCTGAGCGCCGCGTCAATGTCGGCTGGGCCGAGGGCCTTCACGCCCGCCCCGCTTCCATCTTCGTCCGTGCCGCCACGGCCGCCGGCGTCCCCGTGACGATCGCCAAGGCGGACGGCACCCCGGTCAACGCCGCCTCGATGCTCGCGGTGCTCGGCCTGGGCGCCCAGGGGGGCGAGGAGATCGTGCTCGCTTCCGAGGCCGAGGGCTCCGACGCCGCGCTGGACCGTCTCGCCCGACTTGTCGCCGAGGGTCTCGAAGAGCTTCCCGAAACCGTCTGAGCCGAACAGGCCCATTACCCACGGCAAAGCCGCGGTGTCCCGGATTCTCGGATATCGCGGCTTCGTCTTTTCCGGACGCAGTTTTTCTGGCCGTTGATTTCCGCGGCCCGACGCTTGAATATGGGCAGCAGAAAAGAAGCCCCGCGAATATCTATCCTTTGTATACGGCGCGCCTGTTAATGGCGGGCACTCGCGATGTTTACGGCATGTTGCGAAGTCCTCACGCGCTCGGGACGGCGCAGCCGGTGCGCGGCGGCGGCCCGTTCGGCGTGCACGGCCGTCAGCCCTCGCGCCCGTTCCGCGTCGCCGCGCGCCACCGCGTCCACGATCGCGCCGTGCTCGATCCAGGACTCGACGGGCGTGGCCGGCTGCTCGACGGTGTACATCCAGGCGATCTTGTGCCGCAGCTGGGTGAGCAGAGCGATCAGGCCCGGACTGCCGGAGGCCTGGGCGAGCGTCTCGTGGAACCAGCCGCCCAGTGACCGCAGGTCCTCGCCCTGACCACGGCGGGCCCGCTCCTGACCCAGCCTGACCAGGCCCCGCAGCACCTTCAGATGTGCCTCGGTGCGCCGCTGGGCGGCGCGCGCCGCACCCATGGGCTCGAGCAGCATCCGGATCTCCAGGAGGTCGGCGGCCTCCTGCTCGGTGGGCTCGGCGACACAGGCGCCGGCGTGGCGGCGGGTGGTGACGAAGCCCTCGGACTCCAGCGTGCGCAGAGCTTCGCGCACCGGGACCCGGGAGACGCCGTAGCGGCGCGCCAGCTGCTCCTCGGTGAGCCGGCTGCCGCGCTCGAATACACCGGAGACGATGTCGTCGCGGATCGCCGTGCATACCGAGTGCGCGGGAATGCGCATGACCGAACCTCCGCTTTAATCCGCGCGAAACGCAGCCGACTGACGTCTGTTCAGTGACTCTATTGCAATGCGCGGGATTTTCCGATGGGAGACCGGAATCCATGGATATCTTTTGGCCAGAACTCCGGCGGAGCGGGCAAACACCGAAGGCCCCGGCGGTGAGCCGGGGCCTTCGGGAAGCACGTGGGACCGGACAGCGGCCCCGCCGTCGGGTCAGACGCTGACGCCGTGCGCGCGCAGGTACGCGACCGGGTTGATGTCGGAGCCGTACTCGGGGCTGGTGCGGGCCTCGAAGTGGAGGTGCGGTCCAGTGGTGTTGCCGGTCGCGCCGGAGAGGCCGATCTGCTGGCCCGGGGTCACCGACTGGCCGACCGAGACGCCGATGGACGAGAGGTGGCCGTACTGCGTGTACGAGCCGTCCTTCATCTTGATCACGATGTTGTTCCCGTACGCGCCGCCCCAGCCGGCCTCGACGACGGTGCCGGAGCCGACCGCGTGCACGGTCGTGCCGGACGCGGCGTGGAAGTCGATGCCGGTGTGGCTGCCGGAGGACCAGATGGCGCCGCCGGTCTTGTAGCCCGTGGAGACGTACGAGTGAGAGATCGGGGCCACGAAGGAGTTGAGGCGCTTGCGCTCGGCGGCCCGCGCGGCGCGCTCCTTGGCCTCACGGGCCTCCTTGGCGCGGGCCTCGGCCTTCCGCTTCGCCTCGGCCTCGGCCTTCGCCTTGGCGACGGCCTCGGCGGCCTCCTGCTTCTGAGCGGCGGCCTGGTCGGCGATCTGCTCGGCGAGGGAGTCGGCGGCCACGATCTGGGTCAGGCCGGTGTCCTCGACGGTGGCGGCGCCGGTGTCGGCGGCGAGTGCCGGGGAAGCGAGGGTTCCGATGACGCCGGTGGTGGCGAGAGCGGCGACGCCGGCGATGTTCGCCTTCTTGCGCGTCATTCGGCTCGGGGCACGGTGCTTCCCGGTGGCACGGGTGAACGCCATGAAGTGGCTGGTCCTTTCCTTCCTTCTCGCCTACCGGGTTAGCTGACGGGTTCGGAGCAGGAAGGTCTCCTACAGGCCCCTCCGCAGGTGCGAAGGCGCCCGATTCACCCCAGGGACTGAGTGGGTCCCCGGCTCCCCAGGCTCGCGCCTGACGGGGACTCGGCGATGACTGTCCGATGCCGCGGATGCGGCGGGCTACGGCGGACAGCCGGACCGACGCTAGGCGGGCCGTCTTTCAATCACCAAACAGACAGCTCTTTTTGTAGCGCATGCCACAGGCCAGACAGGCAGGCTCTCCAATAAAACGGGCATAAAGCAGAACCCCGGCATCACCAGGGAGGCCGGGGTTCCGTTTGCCTGTTTTGAATTGTTTGCCGGATAAGCCCAATCAGCCTGTGACAACCGTCACTTCGCCGATGCCGAGCGCCCTGACCGGCTCCTCGATCTGCGAGGCATCGCCGACAAGCACCGTGACAAGTCGGTCCACCGGGAAGGCGCTGACGGCCGCGGCCGTCGCCTCGACGGTGCCGGTCTCGGCCAGGCGCACGTACAACTGCGCCTGGTAGTCGTCCGGGAGGAACTGCTCGACCTGGTCGGCGAGCGTGCCCGCGACGGAGGCGGCTGTCTCGAACTTCAGCGGGGCGACACCCACCAGGTTCTGCACGGCAACATCGCGCTCGGCGTCGGTCAGACCCCCGTCCGCGAGCGTACGCAGCACCTTCCAGAGGTCGTCCAGCGCCGGTCCGGTGTTCGGGGTGTCCACCGAGCCGCTGATGGCGAGCATCGCCGCGCCCGACCCGTCGGGAGCGGAGCGCAGCACCTGGCCGAAGGCCCGTACGCCGTAGGTGTAGCCCTTCTCCTCGCGCAGCACGCGGTCGAGGCGCGAGGTGAGGGTGCCGCCCAGGCAGTACGCCCCGAGCACCTGGGCCGGCCAGACGCGGTCATGGCGGTCCGGGCCGATGCGGCCGATCAGCAGCTGTGTCTGGACGGCGCCGGGGCGGTCCACGATGACCACACGGCCGGTGTCGTCGGCGGTGATCGGCGGTACGGGACGGGCATCGGCGCTGTTGCCGGTCCAGGTGCCGAGGGTCTCGGCGAGCACGGCGTCAAGGTCGACTCCGGTGAGGTCGCCGACGATCACCGTGGTGGCCGTGGCCGGCCGGACGTACGCCTCGTAGAAGGCGCGCACGGCCGCGGAGTCGATCCGGGCCACGGTCTCCTCCGTGCCCTGGCGGGGGCGCGACATACGCAGGGAGGCCGGGAAGAGCTGCTTGGAGAGCTCCTTGGCCGCACGGCGGGCCGGGTTGGCCGTCTCGTGCGGGATCTCGTCCAGCCGGTTGCGTACCAGCCGCTCCACCTCGTTGTCGGCGAAGGCGGGCGCGCGCAGCGCCTCGGCGAGCAGGCCGAGCGCCTTCGGCAGCCGGGAGACCGGCACCTCCAGGGAGATGCGGACACCCGGGTGGTCGGCGTGCGCGTCGAGGGTGGCGCCGCAGCGCTCCAGCTCGGCGGCGAACTCCTCGGCGGTGTGCTTGTCGGTGCCTTCCGACAGGGCGCGCGCCATGATCGTGGCGACGCCGTCGATGCCCTCGGGCTCGGCCTCCAGCGGGGCGTCGAGGCAGATCTCGACGGCCACCACCTGCTGGCCGGGGCGATGGCAGCGCAGCACGGTGAGGCCGTTGTCCAGCGTGCCGCGCTCGGGGGCCGGGAACGCCCAGGGGCGGGCCGGTCCGGCCGTCGGCTGCGGGTGGAACTCCATGGTCACGGCAGCGTCGCTCACTGGTCCGCCCCTTCGTGCTCGTCGTTCTCGTCGCTGTCGCCGTTGTCCGCGGAGAGGGGCTCGTAGACCAGCACCGCCCTGTTGTCCGGGCGCAACCGGGCCTTGGCGACCGCCTGCACCTCTTCGGCGGTGACGTCCAGCACCCGCTGCACGGCGCTCAGCGCCAGCTGCGGGTCGCCGAAGAGCACGGCGTACCGGCACAGTTCATCGGCGCGGCCTGCGACCGTGCCGAGCCGGTCCAGCCACTCGCGCTCCAACTGGGCCTGCGCCCGCTCCATCTCCTCGGGCGTGGGGCCTTCCGCGGCGAACCGCGCCAGCTCCTCGTCGACCGCGGCCTCGATCTGCGGCACCTCGACACCGCCGGACGTCTTGACGTCCAGCCAGCCCAGCGAGGGGGCACCGGCCAGCCGCAGCAGACCGAAGCCGGCCGCGACGGCCGTCTGGTCACGGCGCACCAGGCGGTTGTGCAGCCTCGAGGACTCACCGCCGCCGAGGACGGTGAGCGCCAGGTCAGCGGCATCGCACTCGCGCGTGCCGTCGTGCGGCAGGCGGTAGGCGGCCATCAGCGCCCGGGCCGGGACCTCCTCGACGATCTCCTCGCGCAGCTGCTCGCCGATGGTCTCCGGAAGGGAGCCGTCGCGCGGGGGCTGTTTGCCGTCGTGGGCCGGGATGGAGCCGAAGTAATTCTCGATCCAGGCGAGCGTCTGCTTCGGGTCGATGTCGCCGACGACCGACAGCACGGCGTTGTTCGGCGCGTAGTACGTACGGAAGAAGGTGCGCGCGTCCTCGAGGGTCGCCGCGTCCAGATCGGTCATCGAGCCGATCGGCGTGTGGTGGTACGGATGGCCCTCGGGGTAGGCGAGAGCGGTCAGCCGCTCGAAGGCCGTACCGTACGGGACATTGTCGTACCGCTGGCGGCGCTCGTTCTTGACGACATCGCGCTGGTTCTCCATCGACTCGTCGTCGAGAGCCGCGAGCAGCGAGCCCATCCGGTCGGCTTCCAGCCAGAGGGCGAGCTCCAGCTGGTGGGTGGGCATGGTCTCGAAGTAATTGGTGCGTTCGAAGCTGGTGGTGCCGTTCAGGGAGCCGCCGGCGCCCTGAACCAGCTCGAAGTGGCCGTTGCCCTTCACCTGGCCCGAGCCCTGGAACATCAGATGCTCGAAAAGGTGAGCAAGGCCGGTACGGCCCTTGACCTCGTGGCGCGAGCCGACGTCGTACCAGAGGCAGACCGCGGCGACCGGGGTCAGGTGGTCCTCGGAGAGCACCACGCGCAGGCCGTTGGCCAGGCGGTGCTCGGTCGCTGTCAGGCCGCCGGAACCGGCCTGCGCTGTGGCCGTGTGACCCATGGGCATGTACGTCCCTTCGATCGCGATATGGAGAAGTCCTGCCACTGTATGCAAGCCATCTGACACCTGGCGAAGTTCCCGGCCGAGAACGGCCCAACGACGGGTCGAGGTCAGCCTTGTCAGTGGCTCGGTCCACAATGGTCCGCGTCAGAACCTGAGTCCTGCCCCGCACAAGCCCGCACAAGAGCGAGAAGGAGCCGCAGCCGCGATGGCCCGCCGCAGCACGAAGACCCCGCCGCCGGACGACTTCGAGGAGAAGATCCTCGACATCGACGTCGTCGACGAAATGCAGGGCTCCTTCCTCGAGTACGCGTACTCGGTGATCTACTCCCGGGCCCTGCCGGACGCCCGCGACGGTATGAAGCCGGTGCACCGCCGCATCGTCTACCAGATGAACGAGATGGGCCTGCGCCCCGACCGCGGCTATGTGAAGTGCGCCCGCGTCGTCGGCGAGGTCATGGGTAAGTTGCACCCGCACGGCGACGCGTCGATCTACGACGCCCTGGTGCGAATGGCGCAGCCGTTCTCGATGCGCCTGCCGCTGGTCGACGGCCACGGAAACTTCGGCTCCCTGGGCAACGACGACCCGCCGGCCGCCATGCGGTACACCGAGTGCCGGATGGCGGACGCCACAAGCCTGATGACGGAGTCGATCGACGAGGACACCGTCGACTTCCAGTCGAACTACGACGGTCAGGAGCGGGAGCCGGTCGCGCTCCCCGCCGCCTATCCGAATCTGCTGGTCAACGGCGCGTCCGGGATCGCCGTGGGCATGGCGACGAACATGCCGCCGCACAATCTCGGCGAGGTCATCGCCGCCGCCCGGCATCTGATCAAGCACCCCGGCGCGGACCTCGACACGCTGATGCGTTTCATCCCCGGGCCCGACCTGCCGACCGGCGGCCGGATCGTGGGTCTCGGAGGCATCAAGGACGCGTACGAGGCCGGCCGCGGCACCTTCAAGATCCGCGCGACGGCCTCGGTGGAGGACGTCACGGCGCGCCGCAAGGGGCTGGTGATCACCGAGTTGCCCTTCACGGTCGGCCCGGAAAAGGTGATCGCGAAGATCAAGGACCTGGTCTCGGCGAAGAAGCTCCAGGGCATCGCGGACGTCAAGGACCTCACCGACCGGCAGCACGGTCTGCGACTGGTCATCGAGGTCAAGAACGGCTTCATCCCCGAGGCCGTGCTGGAGCAGCTCTACAAGCTGACGCCGATGGAGGAGTCCTTCGGTATCAACAATGTGGCGCTGGTGGACGGGCAGCCGCTCACCCTGGGGCTCAAGGAACTGCTCGAGGTCTATCTCGATCACCGCTTCGAGGTCGTGCGGCGGCGCAGCGAGTTCCGGCGGACCAAGCGGCGCGACCGGCTGCACCTGGTCGAGGGCCTGCTTGTCGCACTTCTCGACATCGACGAGGTCATCCGGCTCATCCGGTCGAGTGACAATTCCGCGCAGGCCAAAGAGCGGCTGATCGAGCACTTCTCGCTCAGCGAGATCCAGACTCAGTACATTCTGGATACTCCGCTCCGCCGGCTGACCAAGTTCGACAAGATCGAGCTTGAGAGCGAGCGCGACCGGCTCAACGGCGAGATCGACGAGCTGACCGGGATCCTGGATTCGGACACCGAGCTGCGCAAGCTGGTCTCGACCGAACTGGCCGCGGTGGCGAAGAAGTTCGGCACCGAGCGGCGCACGGTGCTGCTGGAGTCGGCGGGTACGCCGGTCGCCGCGGCGTCGCTGGAGGTCGCGGACGACCCGTGCCGGGTGATGCTGTCCTCGACCGGCCTGCTGGCCCGTACCGCCAACGGCGAGCCCCTGGCGCACGAGGGAAAGCGCGCCAAGCACGATGTGATCGTTTCGGCGGTGCCTGCGACACAGCGCGGTGACGTGGGCGCTGTGACCTCGTCCGGGCGGCTGCTGCGGCTCGCGGTGATCGACCTTCCGCAGCTTCCGGACACGGTGTCCGCGCCCAATCTGTCGGGCGGTGCGCCGGTCGCTGAGTTCTTGTCGCTGGAGCCGGACGAGTCGGTCATCTGCCTCACCACGCTCGACGAGTCCTCGCCGGGCCTCGCACTCGGCACGCTGCAGGGTGTCGTCAAGCGCGTCGTACCCGACTACCCGGCGAACAAGGACGAGTTGGAGGTCATCACTCTCAAGGAAGGTGACCGGATCGTCGGCGGTGCCGAACTGCGTACGGGCGAGGAGGACCTGGTCTTCATCACCTCCGACGCCCAGTTGCTGCGCTACCAGGCGTCGCAGGTGCGGCCGCAGGGCCGGGCGGCCGGCGGCATGGCCGGGATCAAGCTGACGGAGGGCGCCGAGGTCATCTCGTTCACGGCTGTCGATCCGGCCGGGGACGCGGTGGTCTTCACCATCGCGGGCTCGCACGGCACGCTGGACGATTCGGTGACGACGGCGAAGCTCACGCCGTTCGACCAGTACCCGCGCAAGGGACGGGCCACGGGCGGCGTGCGTTGCCAGCGCTTCCTCAAGGGCGAGGACGTGCTGGTACTGGCATGGGCGGGCGCGGCACCGGCCCATGCGGCGCAGAAGAACGGCACACCGGCCGAGCTTCCGGAGCCGGATCCGCGGCGTGACGGCTCGGGTACCCCGGTGACGTCGAAAGTGGCGGTGCTGGCGGGCCCGTCGAGCTAGTCCAGCGCGGGCTCGGCGGTCTCGGCCGTCTCCGCTGTCCCATCCGATTCGGCCGGTACGTACCGCAGGACGCCCCACATGCTCCGCTCGTCGGGGGCGTCCTGCGGGCCGGTCTGCGCGCAGGACTCCAACTGCTTGCGCAGCGCCCCGGCGTCGATGCCCGAGCCGATCAGCACGAGCTGCGTCAGCCGCACCTCCCCGGGCGCCCAGCGTGACGGATAGAACCGCAGAAACCGGCCGACGGCGTGGACGGCGTACCGGTTGTCCGGATCGGCGGCCCCGAAGTCGACGAATCCCTTGATCCGGTAGAGCCCTTCGGGCCTGGAGTCGAGGAAGTCCATGAGCCGGCGCGGGTGCATGGGCGCATCCGCCATGAAGGCGAGGCTCTCGTACGCGGTGTGCAGATGGTCCGCATGGCCGTGGTCGTACTCGTCCGCGTACAGATCCTCGAAGGACAACTGGCGTACCTTCTCCTCCCGCTCCGGCCGCACGGCGGGGTCGAAGAGCATCTGCGGGTCGACCCGCCCATGTTCCACGGTGATCGCGGGCGTGCCCGCGCCGAACTCGCCGAGTGTCCCGAGCACCCGTTCCAGAGCGTCCGGCTCCACCCGGTCCGCCTTGTTCAGAACGATCAGATCCGCGATCGCGAGATGCCGGTCGATCTCGGGGTGCCGCGCCCGGGTCGCGTCGAACTCTGCGGCGTCTACGACCTCGACCAGTCCCCCGTACACGATGCGCGGATTGTCGCTGGCCAGCAGCATCCGTACCAGCTCCTGCGGCTCGGCAAGCCCACTGGCCTCGATGACGATGACGTCGATGCGCGTGGCGGGCCGGGTGAGCTTCTCCAGATAGTCGTCCAACTCGCTCGCGTCGACGGCGCAGCACAGACAGCCGTTCCCGAGGGACACGGTGGAGCCGACCTGTCCCGCGACGGTCATGGCGTCGATTTCGATGGAGCCGAAGTCGTTGACGACGACGCCGATGCGGGTGCCGCCGTTGCGCCGGAGCAGGTGGTTGAGGAGGGTGGTCTTGCCGGATCCCAGAAAGCCCGCGAGGACGACGACGGGTACGGGTTTGCTGGCCATGAGCGACGAGCCTAGCCCCCTGCCGGCGCGCGTCATTCATGAGCAGGTGGCGACACCGCGTCATGGTCCCTCTACTTGGGAAGGGTACGTGTCCATACCTCAGGGAGGACACGATGACGGCACACTCAGGCAGGACCGGACGACTTGCCTTATGGGCCACCGCCGCGCTCGGCGGGACAGCCCTCATCACCCTGGCCGCCATAGCGGTCAGCACGTGGCTCATCCAGGCTGTGGAGAGCCGAGAGGGCGGACTGGCCGACGCCGCGGCGCGCAGCCAGGTGGGCAATTACTTCGGCGGCGCGAACGCGATCTTCTCCGGGCTGGCGTTCCTGAGCCTGGTGGTTGCTCTGCTCCTGCAGTACCAGGAACTGCGGATGCAGCGCAGGGAGCTGGCGGACCAGCGCGACGAGCTGACGAGGTCCAGGGAGGCGTTGCACCGCAACGCGGAGGCAGGCCTGCGCTCGCTGCACATGCAACTGATGCGGATGGCCATGGACGACCCGGACCTTGCGGCTGTCTGGAACGACTACCCGGGTGTTTCCGTCGAAGAGACCCGGCAGAACCTCTACGCCAACCTCATCTACGCGCACTTCGTGCTCGCACACGACTGGAACCGGTACACCGACGAGGAACTCATGCACCATGCGCAGTCCTTGCAGTCCAGCGAGCCGTTCCGGCGCTACTGGGACCTCTCCCGCGCACGGAAGCTGACCTTGCCGGAGGACAGCCACGAACGCAGGCTGGCCGAGATCATGGACGCCGCGATCACGGCCACGCGTCCGGCGCCGTGACGCACGACAATGGTGCGGCGAGTCTGTGCAGCCCCACGCGAGCGCGGCGGCGTGAACAAGCCGGTGTCCCCGACGCCCAGCCGCAGCCGGCCACAGCCCGGCACCGGTGAGGTGCCGGGCATACCTGTGTCAGGACACCACCGGCAGCGGCTGAGGCGGCGGCGGTCCCACATACCGCGCCGCCGGGCGGATGATCTTGGAGTCCTCCGCCTGCTCCAGGATGTTGGCGCTCCAGCCGACCACCCTCGCAGCGCAGAACGTCGGGGTGAACATCTCGCGCGGCAGACCGCACTGCTCCATGACGACGCCAGCGTAGAACTCGACATTGGTGTGCAGCTCACGCCCCGGCTTCAGCTCCGCGAGGATCGCCTCGACGTGTGCCTCCACCTGTACCGCGAACTCCACCAGCGGTCCGCCGAAGCTCTCGGCGATCTGGCGCAGCATGCGCGAGCGTGGGTCCTCGGTGCGGTACACGGGATGCCCGAAGCCCATGATCCGCTCCCCCGCCAGGACCCGTTCCCTGATCCAGGAGTCGATGCGGTCCTCGGTGCCGATCGCATCCAGCGTGTCGAGGGCACGGCTGGGGGCGCCGCCGTGCAGCGGGCCCGAGAGTGCGCCGATCGCGCCGACCAGGCAGGCCGCGACGTCGGCTCCGGTGGAGGTGATCACCCGGGCAGTGAACGTGGAGGCATTGAAGCCATGGTCGATCGTGGAGACGAGGTACTGCTCGATCGCCCGGGCGCGGTCGGGTTCCGGCTCCGAACCGGTCAGCATGTAGAGGTAGTTGGCGGCGTACGGCAGGTCGTCGCGCGGCTCGACCGGATCGAGCCCCTGACCCAGCCGGTGCAGCGCCGTCAGAAGTGTGGGAACCGCCGCGCAGACAGCAAGCGCGTCCGCCTTGCGGCGCCCGGCGTCGAGGTCGTACACCGGACGCATACCCATGGACGCCCCCAGCAGGGAGAGCGCGGTACGCAGACCGGCCAGCGGGCCCGACAGGGCGCATGAGCGGGCGATGGCGGGCAGCGCAGCGCGTACGTCGCCGGGCAGATGACGCAGCGACGCGGTGTGCGCCAGGAATTCGGTCCGCTGCGCGGCGTCCGGCAGTTCGCCGTGGAACATCAGGTGCCAGACGTCCTCGAAGCCGCGGCTCTCGGCGAGCTCGACGGCCGAGTACTGACGGTAGTGATAGAAGCCCTCGCGCCCCCTGACGTCCCCGAGCGCGGTGTCGGTGACGACGACGCCCGCGAGTCCGCGCGGTATGTCGAGGGGTGCGGTGGTCCCGGTGCTCTGCATGGTGTCCTCCCTGAACTTGATTCGACTGTCCATGCTTGACTCAATCACTGTCAATATTGATTGGATCAATATGTGTACGGTGACCTCATGACGGACCAGGCAGCGGACGGTGAGCGGCTGACCACCCGGGAAGCAGCCGAGCGGCTGGGTGTGAAGCCGGAGACGGTGTACGCGTATGTCAGCCGCGGACAGCTCTCCAGCCGACGCGATCCCGCCGGGCGCGGCAGCACCTTCGACGCGAAAGAGGTCGACGCGCTCGTCCGCAAGGGCCGCCGAGAGCCCTCCGCGGGGAGCGATGTCACCCAGCGGATCCGCACCGGCATCACCCTCATCGACAAGGAGCGCTACTACTTCCGCGGCGTGGACGCGACCGAACTCGCCCGCCACTACGGCTACGAGGAGATCGCCGACTGGCTGTGGACCGGCACCATGCACGCGGGCGTCCGGTTCACCGCCCCCGCCGAGCCGCTGGCCGCCGCTCGCCGGGCGGTCGATGCGCTGCCCGCGCACAGCGGCTCGACGGACCGGCTGCGGGTGGCCGCGATCGCCGCGGCCGTCGCCGATCCGCTCCGTTTCGACCTCGACCGGGAGGCGGTGCTGGGCAGCGCCCGCACCTTGATTCCCACCCTGGTCGACGCCCTCCCCGTGGTGGGCCGGCCGCAGCGCGGCGAGGCCCGGCTCGCGCAGCGGCTCTGGACGCGGCTGACTCCCGCACACCCGGACAAACCATCCCTTCGGGTACTGGACATGGCGCTCTCCCTGCTGATCGACCACGATCTGGCCGCATCGACCCTCGCCGTACGGGTCGCGGCCTCGGCGCGCGCCCATCCGTATGCCGTGGTGTCCGCGGGACTCGGCGCGCTGGAGGGCCCGCTGCACGGAGCCGCGAGCGGGCTCGCGCACCGGATGCTCGCCGAGGTGCTGGAACGGGGCAGCGCGGCGGCCGTCGTGGCGGACCACCTGCGGGCGGGGCGGCGGGTGCCGGGGCTCGGCCACCGGCTCTACCCGGGCCGGGACCCGCGTGCGGTGGCACTGTTCGGCGCGCTCGAGGAGCTTCCCGGCGCCCGTCCGGCTCTCGAGGCGGCGCTTGAGGTGGAGGCCACGACTGCCCGCCATGTGGAGCTGCGCGCCAATGTCGACCTGGCGCTCGCGGTGCTGTCGGTGGCCTCCGGAATGCCGGCCGAGGCGGGCGAGACGGTCTTCGCGGTGGCGCGTACGGCCGGCTGGATCGCGCACGCACTGGAGGAGTACGAGGAGCGTCCGCTGCGGATGCGGCCGAGCGGGCACTACAACGGCCCCCGCCCGCCCAGGCCGTTGCCATGATCGCGGGGAGGCGCCCGGACCTCAGGGGTGGTGCCCGGACGTCAGGGGTGGTGGGCCTCCACTTCGCCGAACCGCGCCACCGGCCGGCCAGTGCCGACCGTGACCGTGAGCCGGGCATGCCGCGTCGTGGCGCCGGCCGGCATCGATGTACGTAAACCGGAAATTTCAGAATGGGCCGCCCGCCCTCTACCGTGCCTAGGCATGAGCCCCGTACCGACCACCCCCGCCCGGCGCCGGCGGTTCGGCTGGCCGCAGCGGGTCTTCTCGCAGGTCCTGCTGATGCAGCTGGCCATCGCCGCCGGTGTCACCGTGCTGGCCACCGGCCTCTTTCTCGCGCCCCTCAGCGCTCAGCTCGACGATCAGGCGATGCGCCGCGCGCTCGCGATCGCCGAGACCACCGCATCTCCGGAGGTCGCCGACGAACTGCTCGGCTCGCGGCCGACGGCCGACGGTCCGGTTCAGGCCAAGGCCGAGCGAATACGGCAGGCGACCGGCGCCGAGTACGTCGTGATCATGGACAGGCGCGGTGTGCGCTGGTCCCACACCGCCCCCGGGGAGATCGGCCGGGTCGTCTCCACCGACCCCAGTGACGCCCTCGCGGGCAACAAGGTGATGGAGATCGACAGCGGAACGCTGGGCCGCTCCGCCCGCGGGAAGGTGCCACTGCGCGAGGAGAACGGCACGATCGTCGGCGCGGTCTCGGTCGGCATCGAGTACGACAGCGTGCGCGCCCGGCTGCTGGCGGCGATCCCCGGCTTGCTCGCATACGCCGGTGGGGCCCTGGCCGTCGGAGCTCTGGCCGCCTGTCTGATCTCCCGCAGGCTCCAACGGCAGACCCACGACCTGGCCTTCTCCGATATCTCCGCGCTGCTGGCGGAGCGCGAGGCGATGCTGCACGGCATCCGGGAAGGGGTCGTGGCGCTCGACGCCACGGGCAGGATCCGGCTGATGAACGACGAGGCACAGCGGCTGCTCGGCCTCGGCGACGAAGCGATGGGGCTGCCGCTCGACGAGGTCCTCGGCGACGGCCGCACCACCGATGTACTGGCGGGCCGGGTCACCGGCGAGGATCTGCTGACCGTACGGGGCAGCCGGGTACTGATCGCCAACCGGATGCCGACCGACGACGGCGGCGCAGTCGCCACGCTGCGCGACCGCACCGAGCTGGAGCAGCTGGGCCGCGAGCTGGACTCCACCCGCGGCCTGATCGACGCCCTGCGGGCGCAGGACCATGAGCACGCCAACCGGATGCACACCCTGCTCGGGCTCCTCGAGCTGGAGATGCACGAGGACGCGGTGGAGTTCGTCACCGAGGTGGTCGGGGTGCACCGGGCCACCGCGGAACAGATCACCGAGAAGATCCACGACCCGCTGCTCGCCGCGCTGCTGGTGGGCAAGGCGACCGTGGCGGCGGAGCGGGGCGTATCGCTGCGCATCGCGCCCGGCACGCTGTTGCCGGACCGGCTGGTGGACCCGCGCGGTCTGGTGACGGTCGTCGGCAATCTCGTGGACAACGCTCTGGACGCGGCCGGCGGCTCGGACGATCCGCGGATCGAGATCGAACTTCGTACAGAGGGCCGTACGGCCGTGCTCCGGGTCACGGACAGCGGTCTCGGAGTCCCGTCCGAGCGGAGAGAGTTGATCTTCACTGAGGGCTGGTCCACCAAGGAACCCCCGGTCCACGGCAAGCGCGGTCTCGGGCTCGCGATGGTGCGCAGGCTCGCGGAACGGCAGGGCGGCAGCGCGCAAGTACGCGACGCGGCGGGCGGGGGCGCCGAATTCACCGTCGTGCTCCCGGAGGCGCTGACCGAGCCGGGGCTGGCCACCGCCGGGGAGACGCGATGACTGAGAAACGTGCCGAACAGGCGGCCATGGAGCAGGTCGACGTACTGGTGGTGGACGACGACGTCCGGGTCGCGGAGATCAACGCGGCCTATGTGTCCAAGGTGCCGGGCTTCCGGGTCTCCGCGACGGCGCATTCGGCCGCCGATGCGCTCGCCCGGATCTCCGACAGGCCGGTGGATCTGATCCTCCTCGACCACTATCTGCCGGACGGGAACGGTCTTGCCGTCGTACGGGAGCTGCGCCGGCTCGGCCACCATACCGACGTGATCATGGTGACGGCGGCGCGTGATGTCGCCACTGTCCAGGCGGCTATGCGCCATGGCGCACTCCAGTATCTGGTGAAGCCGTTCAACTTCGCCGGTCTGCGCACCAAGTTGGAGGCGTACTCCGCGCTGCGCCGCACTCTGGAGGGCGGAGGCGAGGCGGAACAGGCGGAGGTGGACCGTATGTTCGGGGCGCTGTCGGCAGGGTCCGTCGTGCCCGACCTGCCCAAGGGCCACTCGCCGACCACAGCCGAGCTGATACGCCAGGTGCTGCTGGCCGCCGAGGGGCCGCTCTCCACTCAGGAGACCGCGGAACGGGCGGGCGTGAGCCGGCAGACCGCGCAGCGCTATCTGAAGCTGCTGGAGCGGACGGGCAGGGTGCGGCTCAGTCTCAAGTACGGCGAGACCGGCCGTCCGGAGCACCGCTACCTCTGGGGATTTTCAAAGCCGTCCGGCGATTGAGGACAGAACCGCCGCCGGAGGCCCGGGCCTCCGGCGGCGTCTCGGAGCCCTCAGACCGCCCCCGCACCCGTCAGCGCCCGCACCTCCGTCTCGGCGTGCCTGGCCGCGTCCGGCGGCTCCGCCGAGGTGGCGGTGCCGATCCATCCCGCCAGGAAACCCAGCGGGATGGAGACCAGGCCGGGGTTCTGCAGTGGGAAGACATGGAAGTCCACGCCGGGGAAGAGCGCCTCCGGGCTGCCCGAGACGACCGGCGAAAGCACCACGAGGAGCATGGCTGGGATCAGCCCCCCGTACACCGACCAGACCGCCCCGCGCGTGGTGAAGTTCCGCCAGAACAGCGAGTAGAGCAGTACGGGCAGATTGGCGGAGGCCGCGACCGCGAAGGCCAGGCCGACCAGGAACGCGACGTTCAGGTCCCGGGCGAGCAGGCCGAGCGCGATGGCGGCCACGCCGATGCCGGCCGCGGCGAGACGGGCGACCGCTACCTCGCTGCGCTGTCTGGCGTGGCGTCGGCGGAGCGAGGCGTACAGATCGTGGGCGACGGAGGCGGAAGAGGCGAGGGTGATTCCGGCGACGACGGCGAGGATGGTCGCGAAGGCCACGGCCGCGACCACCGCGAAGAGCACCGTGCCACCGGTGGATCCCGCTCCTCCGCCGAGGTTCAGCGCGAGCAGCGGAACGGCGGTGTTCCCCGCGGCGCTCGACTTCCGCACCTCGTCGGTGCCGACCACCGCGGCCGCACCGAAGCCGAGCACGATCGTCATCAGATAGAAGCTGCCGATGAGACCGATCGACCAGACGACCGAGCGGCGGGCGGCCCGCGCGGTCGGCACGGTGTAGAAGCGGGCAAGGATGTGCGGCAGGCCGGCCGTGCCCAGAACCAGCGCCAGGCCGAGGCTGATGAAGTCGAGGCGCGCGGTCCAGTTCCCGCCGTACTTGAGGCCGGGTGAGAGGAAGTCCTTGCCGTGTCCGCTGCGTTCGGCCGCGGTGTTGAGCAGTTGGTTGAAGTCACCGTGGAAGCGCGTCAGTACGAGCACGGTCATCACGATCGCGCCCGCCATCAGCAGCACGGCCTTCACGATCTGGATCCAGGTGGTGGCTCGCATCCCTCCCAACGACACATAGATCACCATCAGGGCGCCCACGCCGATCACGGTCCACGAGCGCGCGGCCTCGCTCGTACCACCGAGCAGCAGCGCGACCAGGCTCCCGGCTCCCACCATCTGCGCCACCAGATAGAGAACGGACACGGTGACCGAAGAAGTTCCCGAGGCGATACGGACGGGTCGCTCCCTCATCCTCGAGGCGATGACATCGGCGAGGGTGAAGCGGCCGCAGTTGCGTACGAGTTCGGCGACCAGGAACAGGACAACCAGCCAGGCGACCAGGAAGCCCACGGAGTAGAGCATTCCGTCGTAGCCGAAGAGAGCGATGAGGCCGGAGATTCCGAGGAAGGAGGCGGCGGACATGTAGTCGCCTGCGATGGCGAACCCGTTCTCCATGGGGGAGAAGAGCCGCCCGCCGACGTAGAACTCCTCCGCCGAGCCATGCCTGTTGTGGCTCACCCAGCTGGTGATGCCGAGAGTGACCGCGATGAACGCGCTGAAGAGCAGCAGCGCCAGGGTCTGGTGGTCGCCGCTCAACGCCCGGCACCTCGCGCCGTCTCCTGTGCCCTCGTCTGATCGAACACGGTCCAGCGCAGATCCAGGGCCGCGCGGTCCCTTCGCAGCCGGGCGTGGCGTGCGTACGCCCAGGTCAGCAGGAAGGTGGTGAGGAACTGTCCGAGGCCCGCGACCATCGCCACATTCACCGCTCCCGCGACCGGCCTGGCCATCAGTCCGGGAGCCGTGGTCGCCGCGACGACGTACGCCAAGTACCAGACGAGGAAGACGAGAACGGCGGGGCCGACGAACCTCCGGTAGCGGCTGCGCACCTCCTGGAAGGCGGCGCTGCGCTGCACTTCCACGTAGATGCCGGCCGCGCCGGGTCCGGCGTTCTCCGGGTCCGTGGGCGGGTCCGGCACAACGGGTGCGAGGGCGCCCGTGCCGTCCAGTTCACCCCAGCCGGAGGCCAGCGCGTCGTACCACGGGTCGTCGAGCCGCACCGCAGCCGCGTCGCGCCCTTCCTGCTTCTCCACCGATCAACTCTCCTTGTCAGCGAACCGTTTCGGCTCGCATGCCCAAGGATGGACAGAGCGGGAAGATCCCGGACTCTTCTCCCGCCCGACTTCACCCCATCAGGTGATACTTGTCCCGGGTGGCTGCGCGAGTCCCTCGCGGTAGGCGTACCGCACCGCCTGGGCGCGGTCGTGGATGCCGGCTTTCGCGAAGAGGTTGTTGATGTGGGTCTTCACGGTGGCCGTGGAGATGTGGAGCCGGCGCGCGATCTCCACGTTGGTGAGCCCCTCCGCGATCAGGGTCAGCACCTCGCCCTCGCGCGCGGTCAGGCCGTCCGGAAGCTTCGGCCCGGGCTGTTCGGGCGTGGCGGTGACCTGCTCAAGGAGCCGCCGCTGTACGACCGGTGACAGCCCGGCCCGGCCTGCGACGACCTCCTGGATGGCCCGTACGATCTCGTCGCCGCCGGCGTCCTTGGTGAGATAGCCGCGCGCTCCGGCCCGCAGCGCGGGAAAGAGCGAGTCGTCGTCGGCGTAGGTGGTGAGCACGACCACCTGGGTGCCGGGGTGTTCGCCGCGGATACGGCGGGTCGCCTCCACCCCGTCGCATCGGGGCATCCGCAGATCCATCAGGACGACATCGGGGGCGAGTTCGGCGACAAGGGCGACCGCCTCCTCGCCGTCCTTCGCCGAACCGATGACTTCGATACCGGGCAGCAGTCCCAGGAGCATCACAATGCCCTCGCGCACCACCGCCTGATCGTCGGCGACGACCACTCTGGCAATGTGCGCGGTCATGCCGGCACCCGCAGCCGTACCACGAAGCCCTCCCCCTCCGGTCCCGCCTCCAGGGTGCCGCCGAGCAGCTCCGCCCGCTCGCGCATCCCCAGCAGACCGTACCCGGCGCCGGTGGCCCCGAGCTCGCCGGTCTTCGTCGTCGTGCCGGAGTCCCGTATCTCCAGGGCCACTTCGGCCTCCGCGTACGTGAGCAGCATGCGCACCCCGGCGCCCGGCGCGTGCTTGCGCACATTCGTCAGGGCCTCCTGGGCCACCCGCCGTACGGCCTGCGAGGCCTCGGCGGTCAGCTGCCGCCGCTCACCCCTCACCCCGGTCTCCGCGCCGTCCGCGACGGCCAGTTCCCGCAGGTAGTCCTCGACAGGGGCCATCTCTCCACGCAGCGCGGAGAGCGCCTGCCGGGTCTCCGCGAGGCCCTCGCGCGCCATTGAGCGTGCCGCCACCACCCGCTCCAGGATCTGTGCGCGGAAGGGCCCTTCCGGTTCTCGCTCGATCTGCAGCCGGGCCGCTTCCAGATGCACGAGTTGCGCGGAGAGGCTGTGCGCGAGGACGTCATGGATCTCGCGTGCGATACGGGCCCGTTCGGCGAGCGCGGCGGAGGTGGCCTCGGCCTCGCGGGCTGCCCGTTCCTGGGCGAGCAGCCGGAAACCGGCGCCTCGGGCCTGGGCGTCCAGGCGCAGCGAACAGCCGCCCAGCAGCACGGCGGCGATGGCGCAAACAGCCCCCAGGTCACTGTCAGCGGTCAGCGCGAAACCTGGAGACATCACCGCGACCGAAGCGAGGCCGGCCATGAGCGGCAGGCGCTCCATGGCCATGAGGGAAGCCGAGATCAACGGCACCATCGCGGGAACCGAGGTCCCTGCGGCGTACGCCCCCATTCCGACAGCCACGATGCCGCCGACCAGTCCGAGCGACGGCAGCAGCCTGTTGGCGAGGGTCGTCCGCTGGAAGCCCAGGGCTGCCAGGACGCAGCTGAGCAGGCCCAGCGGTGGGAGCACCGCGCCCCGGCCGTGGAAGACATCCGCGTCGTACGCGCTGTACACCGCCCAGGCCGACAGCCCGGCGAGCAGTGTGACGTCGAGGACCGTTCGAACGCGCGGTATGCCGAGGCGGGACAGCGCTTCCCGGGTGGGCCACGCGGTCCACTTGCTGCTGGGCACGTCACGTCCTCCTCCGTCGCCGCCGATGCTACGGAGCAGGAGCCGGACCGGGATCGGACCAGGGGTGGAGCATGTGGCTCCACCCCTGGGTGGGCGGGGCCGCCGTCAGGCGTCGATCCGCGAGCGGTCCAGCGTCGCCGCCGAGCTGGTGATGAACTCCTTGCGGGGCGCGACCTCATTGCCCATCAGCAGGTCGAAGACCTGCTCGGAGGAGTCCAGATCGCCGATGTTGATCCGGCGCAGAGTGCGATGGCGCGGGTCCATCGTGGTCTCCGCCAGCTGGTCGGCGTCCATCTCGCCGAGACCCTTGTAGCGCTGGATGGAGTCCTTGAAACGGACCCCCTTGCGCTGGTACTCCAGCAGCGTCTGCCGCAGCTCGCTGTCGGAGTACGTGTACACGTACTTGTCCTGGCCCTTCTTGGGCTGGACCAGCTCGATCCGGTGCAGCGGCGGCACGGCGGCGAACACCCGGCCCGCCTCCACCATCGGCCGCATATAGCGCTGGAAGAGCGTGAGCAGCAGGATGCGGATGTGGGCGCCGTCGACGTCGGCGTCGACCAGCAGGACGATCTTGCCGTAGCGGGCGGCGTCGATGTCGAAGGTCCGCCCGGACCCGGCTCCTATGACCTGGATGATCGCGCCGCACTCGGCGTTCTTGAGCATGTCCGTCACGGACGCCTTCTGGACGTTCAAGATCTTGCCCCGGATCGGCAGCAGCGCCTGGAACTCGCTGTTCCGCGCGAGCTTGGCGGTGCCCAGTGCCGAGTCCCCCTCGACGATGAAGAGCTCACTGCGCTCCACGTCGTCGCTGCGGCAGTCGGCGAGCTTGGCCGGCAGCGAGGAGGTCTCCAGCGCCGTCTTGCGGCGCTGCGCGTCCTTGTGCTGACGGGCCGCGATGCGCGTACGGGCGGCGGCGACGGCCTTTTCCATCACCGCACGGGCCTGCGCCTTGTCGTCGCGCTTGGTGGAGGTCAGGAACGCCTTGAGCTCCTTGGCGACGACATTGGCGACGATCCTGTTGGCCGCGGAGGTACCCAGCACCTCCTTGGTCTGGCCCTCGAACTGCGGCTCCGCCAGCCGGACCGTGACGACCGCGGTGAGGCCCTCCAGAGCGTCGTCCTTGACGATGTCGTCCTCGGCGACGCGCAGCAGCTTGGCCGAGCGCAGCACCTCGTTCATCGTCTTGGTGATGGAGCGCTCGAAGCCGGTGACATGGGTGCCGCCCTTGGGGGTGGCGATGATGTTGACGAAGGACTTGACCGCGGTGTCGTATCCCGTGCCCCAGCGCAGGGCGATGTCGACGCCGAGCTCGCGGGTGACCTCGGTGGGCGTCATATGGCCGCGGTCGTCGAGGACCGGGACGGTCTCCTTGAAGATGCCCTGCCCGGTCAGGCGCTGCACGTCGCAGACGGCCTTGTCCTGGGCCAGGTAGTCGCAGAACTCGCTGATGCCACCGTCGAAGCGGAAGATCTCCTCGCTCTTGCCCTCACCCGCCAGGTCCCGCTCGTCGCGGACCACGATCGTGAGACCGGGCACCAGAAAGGCGGTCTGACGGGCGCGCTGGTGGAGGTGGTCCAGTGAGAGCTTTGCGTCCTTGAGGAAGATCTGCCGGTCGGCCCAGTACCGCACGCGCGTGCCGGTGCGGGCCTTGGGCACCCGCTTGCCCTTGAGCAGCCCGCTCGCCGGGTCGAAGGGCGCGTCGGGTCCCGACTCGGTGAAGATGCCGGGGACACCGCGGCGGAAACTGATCAGGTGGGTCGCGCTGCTGCGGTCGACCTCGACATCGAGGCGGGCGGAGAGGGCATTGACGACCGAGGCGCCCACGCCGTGCAGTCCGCCCGACGCGGCGTACGAGCCGCCGCCGAACTTGCCGCCGGCGTGCAGCTTGGTCATCACGACCTCGACACCGGACAGGCCGGTCTTGGGCTCGACGTCGACAGGGATGCCTCGGCCGTTGTCCTTGACTTCGACGGATCCGTCCTCGTGAAGGATCACCTCGATGTGGTCGCAGTGGCCGCCGAGGGCTTCGTCGACGGAGTTGTCGATGATCTCCCAGAGGCAGTGCATCAGGCCGCGGCTGTCGGTGGACCCGATGTACATGCCCGGGCGCTTGCGGACCGCCTCGAGCCCTTCGAGTACGAGCAGGTGCCGCGCTGTGTAGTTGGAACCGTCACGGTCTGCTGTCAGCAGCGCTGTGGACGGCGCGGACGTTTCGGCGGTCACGCGGTTCGCTCCTCGCTGAATTTGAGATGTGGCCCAGTGGGGTAGGGGCCCGGCGTCGGTCGACGGTCAGAGGGTACCGAGGCCTGGTAGAGCCGATGTAACGCCACCCTCATGATTTCTTATGCTAGTCCAGCGTCGTATACATGTTCGATCCCTCGATGGAGTGACGTGCACATCACGTTCCCTTCCAGGCATGAACCATTTAGGCTCCGGGCACGTCCTCATGAACAACCGGCACCCAGCCGGGAGGGCCAATAGAGACAAGCAACGCGAAATCCGTAGAGCGAAGCAATACGGCTCATTCGCCGCCAACCGGCAGCAGACAGCCACCTAGGAAAGAAGTTTCCAGGAGAAGCCACGAGCGGGAACGTTTTCGGCCTGGTTGGATGTTGACCCTGGTACGACAGCTCGTCGAGCTAGAGAAGAGGCGACGTGACTACTGTTCTGACCCCCGCGAGCCCACTGACGGCCGCTGACCGCTGCGACCGCTGCGGCGCCCAGGCTTATCTGCGCGTCGTCCTGAGCAGCGGCGGTGAACTGCTCTTCTGTGCCCACCACGGGCGCAAGTTCGAGCCGGAACTCAAGAAGATCGCCGCGGAAATACAGGATGAGACCGACCGACTGACGGCCGTGCCGGCCAGCGTTGGTGAAGAGGAACACTGACACCTCGCATCCACGACGAGCCATGGCCGGTCCAGGATCGGCTGACGGGCGGCTGCCCCTGAATACCAGGGGCGGCCGCCCGCTCTCGTAGCGTGACCGCCACGGGACCGATGAACCCAATCGCAAGACGGCCTACAAAGGCGCCGCCACCGCCGAGATTCGCGTGTACACCCCGGGGCTGTCGGCCCGGCCGCAGCCACCACCCCAGGAGACCAGTCCGATGAGCCGCCCGCCGGCCACCAGCGGGCCTCCACTGTCCCCCTGACAGGCGTCGTGCCCGCCCTGCGGGTCTCCGGCGCAGAGCATCGTGGCCTTCAGATACTGCCCGCCCAGTCCTCCCGGATAAGCCTGCCCACACGCCGCGTCCGACAGCACCGTCACGGGTGCTGCGCGCAGGGAGAACGCATAGGTGGCGTTCCCTGTCGTATCCCCCCAGCCATAGACGGTGGCGCTCGTACCCGGCTGGTACGCCGGGTCGCCGGCGCCGGCCAGAGGGATCACGTAGGAGGCGGGCAGCGCCTCGGCCAGCGTCAGCACCGCCACATCCGGGCTGTTGGTCTGCGCGTTGTACCCAGGCGCAACCCAGGTGCCGCTCACCGGGATCTCCCGGCCTCCGGCGCCGAGCAGCTGCGCGCGCCCCGAGACGACCGTCAGGTCACGCACGTCGCGCACATCTCCTCCGAGTACGGTCCGGCTCACGCAGTGGGCGGCCGTCATGACCTTTGTCGGCGCCACCACCACTCCGCCGCAGAACTGACCTGCGCGCGTTCCGCCGAACCGGTCACGGCTGGACAGCGCCACGACCCACGGGCTGTCGGCGACCTGTGCCGTATAGCCGCCGATGACCACGCTGTCGGCAGCCGCGGGAAGGGACAAAGCGAACGGCGCCACGGCCGCCGCTGCGATCAGGGCCGACGCCCTGATCAGGGCTCGAATGATGGGTCGACGCATACGGCCTCCTGACTCTGTGTGAATTCCGTCCACTCAGAGTCAGCCAGCGAGCCGCCGCCCGCACCCGCGCCACACGGCGAAGGGCCCGGTTCCCTGACAGGAACCGGGCCCTTCGCCGACTGCGTACTGCTGTGACGACCTAGTCGAGGTAGTCGCGCAGAACCTGCGAACGCGACGGGTGACGCAGCTTCGACATGGTCTTGGACTCGATCTGACGGATGCGCTCACGCGTCACGCCGTAGACCTTGCCGATCTCGTCCAGGGTCTTCGGCTGGCCGTCCGTGAGACCGAAGCGCATGGAGACGACGCCCGCCTCACGCTCGGACAGGGTGTCGAGCACCGAGTGCAGCTGCTCCTGCAGAAGCGTGAAGCTGACCGCGTCGGCCGGCACGACCGCCTCGGAGTCCTCGATCAGGTCACCGAACTCGCTGTCGCCGTCCTCACCGAGCGGGGTGTGCAGCGAAATCGGCTCGCGGCCGTACTTCTGGACCTCGATGACCTTCTCGGGGGTCATGTCGAGTTCCTTGGCCAGCTCCTCCGGGGTGGGCTCGCGGCCCAGGTCCTGGAGCATCTGGCGCTGCACGCGGGCGAGCTTGTTGATGACCTCGACCATGTGCACCGGGATACGGATGGTGCGGGCCTGGTCGGCCATGGCGCGGGTGATCGCCTGACGGATCCACCAGGTGGCGTACGTGGAGAATTTGTAGCCCTTGGTGTAGTCGAACTTCTCGACCGCGCGGATCAGACCGAGGTTGCCCTCCTGGATCAGGTCCAGGAAGAGCATGCCGCGACCGGTGTAGCGCTTGGCCAGCGAGACGACCAGTCGGAGGTTGGCCTCCAGCAGGTGGTTCTTGGCACGGCGGCCGTCCTCGGCGATGATCTCCAGCTCACGCTTGAGCTTCGGCGCGAGCTTGTCGGAATTCGCCAGCTTGTCCTCGGCGAACAGACCCGCCTCGATGCGCTTGGCGAGCTCGACCTCCTGCTCGGCATTGAGGAGCGGGACCTTGCCGATCTGCTTGAGGTAGTCCTTGACCGGGTCTGCCGTGGCGCCGGCGACGGCGACCTGCTGGGCAGGCGCGTCGTCCTCGTCGTCGTCGGAGAGGACGAAGCCCTTGTTCTCGCCCTCGGCCTCTTCCTCCTCGCCCTTTGCACCGGGCTGGGCCTCATCGAGCTCTTCGCCCTCGGCCTCGTCGGCGTCCTTCTTGCCCGCGGTCTTCTTGGCCACTGTCTTCTTGGCGGCGGTCTTCTTCGCCACCGCCTTCTTGGTCACCGTCTTCTTGGCGGCCACCTTCTTGGCAGGCGCTGTCGCCGAGGCCTCGTCGGCCGGGACGTCGACGGTCTCGGCCGTCGGCGCCGCGGTGGCCGCGACGGTCTTCGCCGTGGCGGTCTTGGCCGCGACGGCCTTGGTGGCGGTGCGCTTTGCCGGGCTCTTCGCTGCGACGCTCTTGCGGGCGCGCTTCGGCGACTCCGCGGCACTGACCATCAGCGTCACACCCTCTTCCTCGAGGATCTGGTTGAGGCTGCGCAGAACATTCTTCCACTGGGTTGGCGGAATCTGGTCAGCCTCGAAGGCCCGACGCACGTCATCGCCGGCGATCTGCCCATCAGCCTTTCCCCGCTCGATGAGCGCCATCACAGACTCGGACTCGGCGATCTCCGGCGGGAGCGTACGGGATGTGCTGGCCGACACGAACAACCTCTCGGAACGATGGAAAACGGCTTCCGGCCCCACCCATGATCGGGCCGGAGCCGACGACCACCGGACTGCGGATGTGCCGGTGGCGCGGGATGAACCTGGGAGCTGGACAGCGCCGTGAACGGCTGCTGTATTCCCTCTTCGGCTGTCACCTCTTAGGTCATCGCGCTGTTTCGAGGAGTGTTACGCCCAATCCGCGTGGCCCGAGTCACACCTCATTTACGACGAAACAAACATAAGGTGCGTTCACCACACAATCGTGTCGCCGGATCCCCATGGAATCCGGCGACACGCGATGCGTACGCCTCCGTACTCCCTGACCGCGTCCTGCGGTCAGTGCTCGCGCGGCGCGGGCACGACTCGCTCCACCTCGGGGTGGACGGTCAGCAGTTGACGCATGGCCGACTCGGCGGCGTGCGCGTCGCCGGTGCCGAGCGCGTCGGCGATCCGCGCGTGATGGGCCATGGAGACCTCGGTAGGGCGGTCACAGCCGGTGACCGGGCCGCCCGAGACCTGGAGGGCGGCGGAGACGATCCCGGAGAGGTGCTCGAGCATGCGATTGCCGGCGAGCTGGATGAGGAGGGAGTGGAACTCGGCGTCGGCCCGCGAGAAGGTGATTCCGTCACCCTGAGCGAGGGCATGACCCATGATCTCGACCATGTCACTGAGCCGCTGCTGGACGTCCTCGCGCCCGTGACCCGCGGCGAGGCGAGCGGCGAGCGGCTCGATGGTCCACCGCAGCTCACTCAGCTCCCGTCGCTGATCGTCGCGCTGCGGGCCGAAGGCACGCCATTCGATGATGTCGGGATCCAGCAGATTCCAGTCGCTGACCGGACGAACCCGGGTGCCGACATTGGGGCGGGCGCTGACCAGGCCCTTGGCCTCGAGAACGCGCAGGGATTCACGGACGACGGTACGGGAGACCTCGAAACGCTGGCCGATCTCCTCGGGGACCAACGGGCGGTCGGCGCCGAGGTCTCCCGAGACGATCATCTGACCAAGCTGTTGGACGAGTTGGCCGTGCAGTCCGCGGCCCCGGCTGCCTGCCGCGCGGCGGCCGACCCGGCCCAACTCGGCATCGGCGCCGTCCCAGGAGGGAGGGCTGACGCGGTCGGCGCCGGGCGACTCCGCGTAGGGGTATCGGTCGAGTTCGCCCGGGCCGGCGAGGCCGGACTCGGCGGGGCGGGCGGCGGTCATCATGGTGTGCGCAAGGGTACTCACGCATCCTTTGTCGGCGTGGCTCCCACGGCCCTTGAGGTCTTTGGTGAAAAGCACACGAAAGGGTGATCGGCGCTCGCCTCGCAATTGACGCCTTATCGGAAAGAAACGGGCGTCTTCAAGGGAGTTGTGGACACTTCACCGAGACCCGGTCGATCATGCTCACCAACGTGCCCTGCGGCGAAGTCCCGTGAACAGATATGCGCAGATCAGGGCCGAGAGTGACAACGCCAGTGCCGCGCCGAAGGGTTGGGCGACGAGGCGTACGGCGACCATCAGCCAAAGGTCGGCCTGCTGCGGCAGCTGCACCCAGGCCAGCTCACGCAGCCTGCCGGGCAGCCCGGCGATCGAACGCGCTGACGGGACGATGAGCGCCGCCTGCACAAGGGGGGCGATGAGGACCGGTACGGCGAGCACCGCGGCCACTCCGGCGGCCGTGACCCGGAAGACTCCGGCGGCGAGCAGCCCGGCCCAGGCACAGCCGACCGCGAGCCCGCCCCAACTGGCCACGAGGACTGGCCAGTTCCGCGGCGCCGGAGTCATATCCGTTCCGTACACAAGGCGCAGGGCCTGGGAGTCGGCCACAGCGACAAGCACCGCGAGCAGCAGCGCGAACACGGCGGTCACCGTCAGTTTGGCGAGGAGGAGGCCGAGGCGGCGGGGAACGGTGCCGCGGGCGGCGGCGAGCGCCGGGTAGCGGAACTCCTCACCGTAGGAGAGCGCTCCGACCAGGCCTGCGCCGAAGGCGGCGGGCGGGAGCGGGAGGTAATCGGGCCAGGCGGCGAGCAGGGCCGGTAGCGGGGTGTCGCTGATGCGGGCGAGCAGAACACACAGAGCGAGGGACGCGACGAGCGCGGCCGCAGCGATCAGCGCGGCGGTGCGGACTCCGAGGAGCCGGCGGATTTCATAGCGCAGCGGCCTCAGGGGGCTGCGTACCGGGCGCGGCGGGGGTGGGGGGCCCAGCGGTCCGGGGCGCTCCGCCGCGGCCGGTACGGGCCGTTTCTGAGCCTCGGGGACAGGTGCGGGGTCAGGTGTCGGCGTCACTGCCGGGCCCGTGTCGCCGACCTCTTCGCTGAGCCGGTGGACGAGCACACCGTGCCGGAAGGCGGTTTCGCCGATCTCGGCGCAGTTGCTGCCATAGACGGACAGGAGGCCGCCCTCCTCGGTGACCACTTCGACGGATCGCTGGGCGACGCGTGCCTCGCGGGCGACGGCGGCGGCGAGACGGACGGCGTGCGGGGTGCGGACGGCGACGCGGGAGCGGAGCCTGGTGCGGGCGAAAGCGGCGGCGTCCTGGTCGGCGACGAGGCGACCCTCGTCGAGGGTGATGACACGGTCGGCGAGGCGGGCGGCCTCCTTGGGATCACTGGTGGTGAGCAGAACGGTTCCGCCGCACGAGGAGCGGGAGCGCAACAGCCCGTACAGCCAGCTGTTCTCACCGGGCGAGAGGCCTCGGCAGGGCTCGTCGAGGATCAGCGTCTGCGGGTCGCCCAGCAGGGCGGAGGCCAGCCCGAGTCTGCGGTCCATGCCCAGCGAGAGCATGTCGAGGCGCTGGCCGCCGAGGGCGGCGAGACCGACGACATCGAGCATCTCTTCGGCGCGGGACGCGGACACTCCGGCGGCCGCGCAAAGCATGCGGAGCTGCCCCCTGGCGGTCCGAGCGGGATGGCCCGGTACGTCGCCGAGGAGCACCCCGACCTCACGGGCGGGATGGGCGATGCGGTGGAGGGGGCTACCGCGGAAGTAGGTGACGCCCCGGCCCGAGTCGAGTTCGAGCATCAGGCGCAGCGCCGCCGTCTTGCCGGAACCGGGGGCGCCGAGGAGGGCCGTGACGGAGCCGGACCTGGCTTCGAAGGTGAGGTCGTCGACGGCCGGCGATAGGTCTCGGCGGTGGATGCTGGTGAGTCCGATGGCCTGGAGCATCGTTTCTCTCGCGGTAGGTGAGACCGCTCGGCGGCATGGCGGGTACCGCAGAAAGATAGCGCGACAATTCCGACTTTTTACGCAGCCGCGAGGACCCGGGTGTCAGACCTCGCTCAGACCTCGGGGCGCAGCATCGGTGGGTTGAGCACGGTGGCGCCGCCTGCCCGGAAGAGCTGGGCCGGGCGGCCGCCCTGTCGGGTGGTGGTCCCGCCGGCCGGAACCAGGAAGCCCGGGGTGCCGGTCACCTTGCGGTGGAAGTTCCGTGGATCGAGAGCGACGCCCCAGACCGCTTCGTACACCCGCCGCAACTCGCCGACCGTGAACTCCGACGGGCAGAAGGCAGTCGCCAGTGAGGAGTACTCGATCTTGGAGCGGGCCCTCTCCACCCCGTCCGCCAGGATCCGCGCATGGTCGAAGGCGAGCGCTGCGGGCTGATCCTCCTCGCGGCCGAAGCCGTTCTCCTGGCCCAGCAGCTCCTCGACGGGGGCCCACCGGGCGCTGTTCGCGTCGCCGCCCGCGCGCGGTGCGGGCAGGTCGGGCGCCAGCACCAGATGGGCGACGCTGACGACCCGCATGCGAGGGTCCCGCTTGGGGTCACCGTAGGTGGCCAGCTGCTCGAGATGTGCGCCGTTGCCGGGTGCCGGGGATGTGGGGTCGTGCGCGCACAGACCTGTCTCCTCGGCGAGCTCGCGCGCTGCGGCCGCCGCCAGATCCTCGTCGCCCCTGACGAAGCCGCCGGGCAGCGCCCACCGACCCTGAAACGGCGGCTCTCCGCGGCGTACGACCAGCGCGCAGAGCGCATGGCGGCGCACAGTGAGCACGACCAGGTCGACGGTGACAGCAAAGGGCGGATAGGCCGACGGGTCGTAGGGCGACATGCCGTGATCATAGTCGTCTGCCTGACGATAAACACTCCCTTCTTCACCTGCGCCGACTCTTTCTTCACCCGCCTCTCCCGCCCTGCGTACCCGCCCGGCTCACACCCCCAACTGAGGTCCGTCCGCGGCCTGCCCGACCATCTCGAGACCGAGATTGGAGGGCGTCACCGCCCGCTCCGGGTGCCGCGCTGCCCGCTGCGCCTGCGCGCGCGGCTGCGGTTCCCGGGCTCCCGTCCGCCGGGGCGCGTCCCGGCGGACGGGAGATCCTTCCTGTCGGCGCCCGGCTTGCGAGTGGCCGGCCGGACCCGCTGCGGGCGCGAACAGCGCGGGGCGCCCGGGCGGCCCGCCGGGGAGTCCGGTGTGGCGCGCTCCGTGCGCCGCAGACAGCTGCGCAGCGCCTCCGGATCCAGGCCCTCGTTGCAGGCCTGGTGCAGAAGCCGGGCGAAGACGTACTCGGGGTCGACACGCAGGGCGAGTCCGAGGGCGACCCGCGCGCCGGGTTCGTCGCCGGTGGACCAGGCGACCCAGCCGGCGAGGGTGAGCGGCGCCGCCGCGTGCTCGGAGTACGGGCCGACACATCGGCGGGCCAGCGTCCGCCAGAGCCGTAGCGCCGGTTCCGCGTCGGCTCCCTCCATCCACTCCGCGGCCCGGTCGCGGGTGTCCCGGTCCTGCAGGCCCAGAATCACAGCGGCTGCCTCGTCGTGCGTGACGAGCCGGTCGTCCGCGACATCCGACTCGGCCGGGCCGCCATCCTGTGATGTCTCCCCGATGCGTTTCATCAGCCGGCGGGCCAGTGCGAGCGTCTCCGCGGCGACCTGCTCACGCCCCGTTCCGTCCAGGATCCTGGGCAGCAGCGCGGAACCCGCGGTATCCAGGGCCTTCTCCTGGCCGGACGCGGCCAGGGTCGTCCACGGCGCGAGCCGCCCCTCCATCTCCCGCAGGGAGCCCCGCACTTGGACGCCCGCGTAAGCGGCGGCCGCGGCCATCACCGAAGTGCCGGGAAGGGCAAGCGTGCTGCCTTCGGGAGGGCAGCAGCGCGCGTCGGGGCAGCAGTAGGACCAGTAACGGCCGTCGGAGATACAGAGGGCCTCGTAGACCGGCACCTCGAAGGTGCCGCAGGCGGTGCGCAGCCGTTGAGCGAGCGGGCGCAGCCGCTCCATCACCGAGCCGCTCGTCTCGCCGTCCGCCGGATCCTGACAGAGGAAGACGACGATGCCGTCGGGGCGCGAACCGCGACGTTCGCTGCCTTCGATCAGACACTGGGCGAGCTGCTCGGCCACGGGTGACCATTCGCGCGGCGAGCGTGGAATACCGAGCCTCAGTCGCCCGCCGAAGCGGCCGTGGCTGCCGTGAAGCGCGACGAGCACGATCGAATCGTTCGGGTGGAAGCCCATCATGTACGGGAGGGCATCGGCCAGTTCGCCGGGGCCACGCAGGGTGATCTGCTGCTCGTCGGTCGGACCGGTGTGTTCGTGGTGCTTGTTCATGGCACGACGGTCTCGTGACGGCTCCGGCACCGCGACCCCTGTGGATAACTTTGTCCACAGGCCCGCGGCCTCGTTCGCGCTTTGTCAGTGGGATCGGGTTGCATGGGGGCATGACCAACGCAGACCGCGCAGATCTCAGGGCCTCGGCCGACTCCGTCCTCGCCCGCCTCGTGTCGGACCCGACGGGCGCGGCCCGGCTGCGCGAGGACCAGTGGCGGGCGATCGAGGCGCTCGTGGCGGACAAGCGCCGGGCGCTGGTCGTGCAGCGGACCGGGTGGGGCAAGTCCGCGGTGTATTTCGTCGCGACCTCGCTGCTACGCGAGCGCGGCAGCGGACCGACCGTGATCGTCTCTCCCCTGCTCGCGCTCATGCGCAACCAGGTGGAGGCCGCGGCGCGGGCCGGCATCAGCGCCCGGACCATCAATTCCTCCAACACGGACGAGTGGGACACGGTCCAGGCCGAGGTGGCCGCCGGCGAGGTGGATGTGCTGCTGGTGAGCCCCGAGCGATTGAACAATCCCGACTTCCGTGACCAGGTGCTGCCCAAGCTGGCCGCCGCCACCGGTCTGCTGGTGGTCGACGAGGCGCACTGCATCTCCGACTGGGGCCATGATTTCCGGCCCGACTACCGACGGCTGCGCACCATGCTCGCGGAGCTGCCGGCCGGGGTCCCGGTGCTCGCCACCACCGCCACGGCCAATGCCCGGGTGACCGCGGACGTCGCCGAACAGCTGGGTACGGGGGCGGGCACGGACGCCCTCGTACTGCGTGGCGCACTGGACCGGGAGAGCCTCAGCCTGAGTGTGCTCCAGCTGCCCGATGCCGCGAACCGGCTGGCCTGGCTCGCCGATCATCTCGGCGAGCTGCCCGGCTCCGGGATCATCTACACCCTCACCGTCGCGGCCGCCGAAGAGGTCACGGCGTATCTGCGCCAGTGCGGGCACACGGTGGCCTCGTACACCGGCCGTACGGAGAACGCCGACCGGCAGCAGGCCGAGGAGGACCTGCTCGCCAACCGCGTCAAGGCCCTGGTCGCCACCTCCGCGCTCGGGATGGGCTTCGACAAGCCCGATCTCGGTTTCGTCGTGCACATGGGTTCGCCCTCCTCCCCCATCGCCTACTACCAGCAGGTGGGCCGTGCGGGACGTGGTGTGAAGCACGCGGAAGTACTGCTGCTGCCGGGTAGGGAGGACGAGGCGATCTGGCAGTACTTCGCCTCGGTCGCCTTCCCTCCGGAAGAACTGGTGCGACGCACTCTCGATGTCCTGGCGCAAGCGGGCCGTCCGCTCTCGCTGCCCGCGCTGGAGCCGCTGGTCGAACTGCGGCGCACCCGGCTGGAGACCATGCTCAAGGTCCTCGACGTCGACGGTGCGGTGCGCCGGGTGAAAGGCGGCTGGACGACCACCGGGCAACCCTGGTCGTACGACGCCGAGCGGTATGCGTGGGTCGCCCGGCAGCGGGAGTCCGAGCAGCAGGCGATGCGTGACTACGCGACCTCGACGGCCTGCCGGATGGAGTTCCTGCGACGGCAGTTGGACGACGAGGAAGCGGCGCCGTGCGGCCGCTGCGACAACTGCTCGGGAGCTCGGTTCAGCGACAAGGTGTCCGCGGCGGCTCTGGATGCCGCGCGCGGGGAGCTGGGCAGGCCGGGTGTGGACGTGGAACCGCGCAAGATGTGGCCGACCGGGCTGGCGGCGGTGGGTGTCGGCCTCAAGGGCCGTATCCCCGAAGGGGAGCAGCCCTTCCCGGGACGTGCGCTGGGGCGCCTCTCCGACATCGGCTGGGGCAATCGGCTGCGGCCGATGCTCGCGGCGCAGGCTCCCGACGGTCCCGTGCCGGACGAGGTGGTGAAGGCTGTGGTGACCGTGCTCGCCGACTGGGCCAAGGGACCCGGCGGCTGGGCCTCCGGCGCGGCGGACGCACCGCCCCGGCCGGTCGGTGTGGTCACCATCGCCTCCCGCAGCAAGCCCCAGCTGGTCGGCTCCCTGGGCAACCGCATCGCCGAGGTCGGCAGGATGCCGCTGCTGGGCTCTGTCGAGTATGTGCCCGAGGCGTTGGAGGCACGGATCTCGCGCACCAACAGCGCCCAGCGGGTGCGGGCGCTGCACGAGGCGTTCACGGTGCCTCCCCAGCTGGCCGAGACATTGGCCGAAACCGACGGGCCCTTGCTTCTGGTGGACGATCTTTCAGACAGTGGCTGGACCCTCGCGGTGGCGGCGCGACTGCTGCGCAGGGCGGGTGCGAGGGGGGTGTTTCCCCTGGTCCTTGCCATTCAGACGTGACAGGAGGGTCACCGGGGCCGCAAATGGGCAGGGATAATGAGCGTCATAACCGCCGATTCCTGTCGGTGGCGCCAAATTGCTCGTTGCCGCATGCCCACGAGGGCAGCAAGAATTGGAATGCTCCCCGCACGGTCCGTTCGCGGTCCGGAAAGGCCGTGCCGCGGTGCGCCCTCACCCCACCCTGCCCGCACCCTGGGCGCGAATGTGAAGGGAGGACCGTGACCTTCGGATTCGCTCCGTCCGCAGCCACTTCGATCACGACGTCAGCCGGCTCTGCCAACCGCCTCGCCAGGATGCTCGAGCCCGCCGAGTGGGCATCAGCCGGGATCCCGCTGCTCCGCAACCCCCGCGAGGTGGTCAGTGGACTGCACACGCGGCATGCGCCGGCACCTGCGACAGCCGTCGTCGCCGTGCTCGACCACGAGGACCGGCTCGCTGCCAGTGCGTCATTCTCACGGCGTTCCACGCCCGTGGACGGCTGGGAGTTCCGCAACGTGCTGCTGGCGCATCTGCGCCGGGTCATCCCGCACGATCTGCGTCTGCGCGCGCCCGTGCGTACCGCCGTGCTGCTCTACTGCCGTGAGGGCGACGAGCGTTGGACGGAGGAGGACGGGGCGTGGATGTGGGGGCTGCGGGACGCCTGCACTCTGCACGGGCTGCGCTGTGGCGCGTACATCACGCTGACACGCGGCGGCTGGCAGGTTCTGGGCGAGGGACGGGGCGGACGCCGACCCAACTCCACGTCGTCGCCCGGCCCGTTCCTCGACGGTGCGGCCGAGGCCGAGATACAGCCGCTGCGCACGGCGAGCGGCGCGGCTGAGGCGCTTCGGCGCACGGCGGCACGCTGAAGGTGCCACTCTCCGGCTGCCCAGGTGCTGGGCAGCCGGGTCACGACCGGACCAGGCGGTCCGTACAGGCCGTACAGGTCAGACGTCCGTGCCGAGCACCGCGTTGATCTGCTTGGGATCTCCGCACACGATCAGCAGTGCGGTCGCCTTCGCCAGGGCCGCCGGCAGCGCACGAGCGGCTGAGTCGGCGCTGCCTCCGCTGATCGCGACGACCACCACGGGACGGGCCGAGGCACGTCCCACCGCGGCGGCGTCGGCGTAGAAGACGTCGTCTCGGGCGTCGTGCTGAGCCCAGTAGGCGGCCTCGCCGAAGGACAGCTCATGCGCGGCCCACGGGTGCTGCTCGCCAGTGGTGAGCACCAGGACGTCGCCCGGGGTGCGGCCGGAGTCGAGCAGCAGGTCGACCGCCTCGTCGGCGGCGTCGAGCGCGCCGTCGGCGGGGGCGGGGATCAGCTGGATCTGCGGCACAGCGCGATTCTCCGGCCGGGGCGCCTGCGGCTGTCCGGCAGAGGTGTGCGTGCGCTGCGCCGGCGGTGCGGGCCGGGCGGTACCGGAGCCCGGGTGCCCGGGACGCGGCGAGGCCGCGGAACGCGGACCGGGTACGGGACGGGGGGTCGGCGCGGTGCGGCCTGCGGCCGGAGTTGCGCGGGGACCCTGGGCACTCTCGTGAATCTGAGGCTCCTCGGGGATGAGAGGCATGAATGGATGTCTATCAAACGCCGTTGCGGATGGCATCGGCGGGTGGGCACATATGTGCCCCCCTGCTGCGGAGGGGGCGAGTTCAGAATTCGAAGCCGAGCTGGCCCCCGCTTTCCAGTGCGGTCGCCTCGGCGGAGACGCGGACCTTCTTGAGGTGCCGCCACTGGGGCAGCGCGTCGAGGTAGGACCACGAGAGCCGGTGATAGGGCGTGGGACCCCATTCCTCGAGCGCCGCCTTGTGCACGGGCGAGGGATAGCCGGCGTTGGCGGCGAAGCCGAAGTCGGCGAACTCCCCCTGCAGTTCGGCCATCATCGCGTCCCTGCGCACCTTGGCGATCACCGAAGCGGCCGCGACGGCGACACAGGACTGGTCGCCCTTGATGACCGTACGGACCTGCCAGGGCAATCCCAGGTAGTTGTGCTTGCCGTCGAGGATGATGGCGTCCGGACGGACCGGAAGCGCATCAAGCGCACGGACGGCAGCCAGCCGCAGCGCCGCGGTCATACCCAGTTCGTCGATCTCCTCCGGCGACGCGTGCCCCAAGGCGTGCGACGTGACCCACTGTTCCAGCCGCCCGGCCAGCTCCGTACGGCGCTTCGGGGTGATCAGTTTGGAGTCGGTCAGCCCGGGGGGCGGTCTGCGCAGTCCGGTGACCGCCGCGCACACCGTGACCGGACCGGCCCACGCCCCGCGTCCAACCTCGTCGACACCTGCGACGATCTTGGCGCCGGTGGTGGCTCGGATCGAGCGCTCGACTGTGTGGGTGGGGGGTTCGTACGGCATGGCGCCAGCAAGGTTACGCCGCCGGACCCCGTGGGCGACAACCGGTTTCCGCTCAGGGGCCGCGGGGCCCGCGGTCAGTCGGCGCCCGGGCGCAGCAGCGGCACCATGACCTGATCGATCATCTCGGCGATGTCCTCGTCCGGCCATTCGCTGCCGCACACCTTGGAGCGGTACATCATCAGCCCCGGAATCACATCGAAAACCAGCTCACTGGTGGCGTCGGAACGGACGTCACCGCGTGTGACACCACGGCGTACCACCTCCCGGTAGAGCTGGTTCGACGGCTCGATCACACGACGCACGATCACCCCGTGAAAGCGCTCGGCGGTGGAGGTGTCGCACTCGTAAAGCACGGAGCGGAGCGCAAAGCCGGACCTGGAGTACATCGCATCCCGCACCTGCCGGCAGAGCTGAAAGAGGTCCTCGCGGATGCTGCCGTGATCGGCAGCCTCGTCGAGTACCGGCAGCCCGGCCTGCAGGGCGTCCGCGACGAGGTCCTCCTTCGACGGCCAGCGCCGGTAGACGGCAGCCTTCCCGGTCTGGGCCCCGGCGGCGACACCCTCCATGGTGAGCCCGCTCCAGCCGACCGTACTCAACTGCTCCAGAGCGGCGTCGAGGATCGCGCGCTCCAGCACGGGTCCCCGACGGCGCAGCGAGACCCGGGGCGTCTCGGCGGCGGCCGCCCAGCGCGAATTGACCATCTTCTTCTCTCCGTTGGGGACAGGAGCTGCAGTGAACGCTTGCGTTCACTGAGGGGGACTCTCTACGGTTGACGGGACAGTGAACGGCTGCGTTCACTAACTCACTTGTGGGGGACGATGGTGACAACCTCTCAATTAACTGCTCCAAGCAAACCAGGAGCGGCCCGCAGACAGGGACGCTCCGGGATAGCCCTGGCCGTCATTGCCGCGCTCCAGCTCATGGTGGTCCTCGACACCACGATTGTGAATATCGCGCTCCCGCACATCCAAGGGGCTCTCGAGTTCACCACGACCCAGCTGTCATGGGTGGTCAACGCGTACACCCTCACCTTCGGGGGGCTGCTGTTGCTCGGCGGCCGCGCGGGCGACATTCTCGGCCGCCGGCGCGTGTTCGTCTTCGGTGTGCTGCTCTTCACCTTCGCCTCACTGCTGTGCGGCGTTGCCCAGGAGCCCTGGCAGATGCTCGCGGCCCGGGCGCTCCAGGGCGTCGGCGGCGCCATCGCCTCACCCACGGCGCTCGCTCTCATCACCACGACCTTCCGCGAAGGTCCCGAGCGCAACCGCGCGTTCGGCATCTTCGCCGCGGTATCGGCCAGCGGCGCGGCCATCGGCCTGCTCGCCGGCGGCATGCTCACCGAGTGGCTGAACTGGCGTTGGGTCTTCTATGTCAACCTGCCGATCGGAATCCTGATCGCGGTGCTCGCTCCGGTCTTCATCAACGAGTCCGAACAGCACTCCGGCCGGTTCGACATAGCGGGTGCGCTCACCTCGACCGCGGGCATGGCCTCCCTGGTCTACGGCTTCATCCGGGCTTCCGAGGACGGCTGGAGCGACGGGCTGACTCTCGCCGCGTTCGCGGCGGCGATCGTGCTCCTCACCGCCTTCGTACTGACCGAGCGTCGGGCGCGGGAACCGATCACTCCGCTGCGGATGTTCGCCGACCGTAACCGCTCCGGTACATATCTGATCATGATGAGCCTCGCCGCGGCGATGTTCGGCATGTTCTTCTTCATCGTCCTGTTCGTGCAGAACGTGCTGGACTACAGCCCTATCAACTCCGGCCTCGCCTTCCTCCCGGTCACGGTGATGATCGTGACGGCTGCGGGAATCTCCTCGAAGCTGCTGCCGGTGCTCGGGCCCAAACCGTTCCTGGCGGCCGGCGCGATATTCACCGGCAGCGGCATGGCATGGCTGACCGCGCTCGATCCCGGCAGCTCGTATGCGGGCGGGGTGCTGGGGCCGATGCTGCTCTTCGGCTTCGGCATGGGGCTGGTGTTCGTGACGGCGACACTCACGGCGGTCTCGGGCGTGGCGCAGCACGAATCGGGCGCGGCCTCCAGTTTGCTCAACGCCACACAGATGGTGGGTGGTTCCCTGGGCCTGTCGATTCTCATGACCGTCTTCAGCACCGCCGGCCGCAACGAGGCCGAACGGCAACTGCCGTCGTTTCTCGCGGATTCGACACCTGCGCAGAAGGAACTTTTCGCCAGGACGCACGAACTGCCGCCGCCCTGGGGGCACCAGGTGCTTGCCGAGGGCATCGCGACGGCGTTCTGGGCCGGAGTCGGTCTCGTCGGACTCGCCGTGCTGGCCGCGGTGTTCGTCGTCCGCGTACGCAAGAGTGACCTGGAGGCGCTCAGCGGGGCGGCGGGCGCAGGTGGCCCGGCCGCGTAGATCCGCCGCATCGATCCGGAGTACGGGCCGTGCGCGGGGGGCACGGCCCGTACCTCAGCCTCCTTGAGCGGTGAATCTCACGGGGCGTCGGACGGGCTGATCTCGCCCTCCTGGCCGAACTGGGCGTCCTCGTCGTACTGATCGCGCTCCATACCGGGCAGCCCTTGATCCGCGCAGGCATACCTGAAGGTGTCGACCTTCCGCTCCGCCAGGATCCTCCGCGCCCGCCACTCGCCCCAACTGGTCGCGTACCAGGGCTTGTGCGTGCCCTCGAGGTTCGCCGCGATGCCCTTCAGGGCGCAGGAGCGAAGGGGCTCCGGCAGCCTGTCCAGGACCGGTACGGCATCGGCCGACAGCTCCTGAAAGTACTGGACGTCGATCTTTCCGGTGCTCTCGTAACGCTGTACGTTCCGCTCGGCGACCATTCCGTCCGGGGAGAGCAGGCCGAAGGCGAGCACGGCGACCGCGGCGCTCGCCGCGACGGCGCGTGGCAGCCACTTCACGCCGAACACCCCCGCGGCCATGATCAGGACGATCACCAGACCGAGCCAGAGTTCCATCGCCGCCACCGACACCCGCAGCCGCGTCAGCCCATACGCGTCGACGTACAGATCCAGCCGGCGCAGCGCCGAGGCGACCACGACCAGGGTGAGCAGACAGAGGGTGCCGAGGACGGCATGGACCAGAGTGCGGTCGCGGGCACCGTCGCGCGGGGCCCAGCGCAGCGCGAGCGCGATCACGAGCAGCGTGAGCAGTGTGGCCCAGAGCAACTGCCAGAAGCCCTGCCGCGCGTACTCCGCGTACGTCAGTCCGGTCTCGCGCAACACCGTGTCGTAGCCGCCGAAGAGAACGGCGAGCTGGACGGCGATGAACGCGGCGAAGAGCAGATTCAGCACGATGAGCGGCAGCGCCCACTCCCAGCGTGCGCGGGCCCGGCCGGGACCCACGGTGAGGCGGTCCCAGCGCAGCGGAGCCGCTGCGGTGTGTGCGGCGGCGAGCGCTCCGACCAGACCGAGCAGGAAGAGAAGGAAGCGCCAGGGAGCGTCGGCAACCGAGACATCCGGGATCAGACCGCCGAGCAGATCGGCGAAGGCCGCGTCGGCGCCGGCGAAGAGCGCGCCGAAGACGATCAGCAGCACCGCCGCGACCGCTGCGCTACGGACCACCGGGCCCCAGCGGCCGCGCGAACTGCCCGTACGCTCGCGCAGTCCGCGCGCTCCCCAGGCCATGCCGGAACCGATCGCGCCCAGCAGTCCCAGCGAGCCGAGGAGTACGCCCGGCCAGCTGCGGCCGCCGTGCAGAGCCAGGGACCCGGCCGCCAGCGCGGCGACGACGGCGAGGAACGTCGGCCAGCCTGCGTCTCTCAGCACCGGAACCGCCAGCAGCACCACCCCGCCGGCCGCCCACACACAGGTCCAGGGACGCAGTCGGCGACCGGCCGTGCGGGCTGCGAAGTACGCGCCCAGGGCGGCGGGCACCGCCACGATCAGCAGGTTCACGCCCGCTCCGTCGCCCAGCAGAAACGCGCTGAGCAGGGCCGTGGCCAGGACCGACCAGAGCGTGGCGACCCCGACCCCGGCGGGCTGCCTGGGGCGTATCCGTACGACCCAGGCGGCCGGCTCGTTGGACTGCCACTGCTGCCACTGGGGTGGCGGCTTGTACGGATCGGCCGCCACCCGCTTCGGCGCCTGCTTCGGCTCCGCGACCGAAACGCTCGGTTCCGTGCCCGGAGCGGGCTCGGAGGCCGAGGGCGGTGTGGCGCGTATGTCTGACACGGGACCCCCTCCTGACCGGGCGCGGTGCACGTCGGCAGGACGGTGCGTACGACCCGGTGTTCGTCTGCGCACGCCCGTGATGATCAACGCGGCGTGTCGGACAGGCTAGCCGGGGCACGCCGGATCCACGCCCCTGTATACGGGCGCGAGGCCGGACCGTGACCGCCGGGACGCTCAACGGCCCCGGTGGCAGGAACTCAGCGGGGCCGGCCGGGCACCCACTCCGGAAGCGGTTCGGTCTGCTCCAGCCAGGCGGCCGACGGCTGCCCGGTCTTGCCCGCAGCCACCACGCCACAGGCGATGGCGCACGTGGTGTCGACGTCCCCGCCCACCTGTGCGGTCGTCCAGAAGACCCGCTCGAAGTCGCTGAGCGAGCGAGCCGCGGACCACAGTGCGAACGGCACGGTGTCGTGCGCACTGGTGCGCCGACCGCTGCCGAGGACGGCGGCGACGGTCCCGGCATCCTTGTAGTCGAGCATGTCCCGTGCCCGGCGCAGACCGGCTCCCACCGCGCTGCGCGGCACGAGCGCGACGACGCCGTCGAGCAGTTCCTCGGGCCCGGGCGGGCCCGCGGGATCCGCGACGATCGCGGCGGCCGCCGCGACGGCCATGGCGCCGACGACGGCCTCACGGTGCTGGTGCGTGGTGTACGAGGAGATTTCGGCCTGGTGGGTGGCCTGTTCCGGGTCGCCGGCGTACCAGGCGCCGAGCGGCGCGATACGCATCGCCGAGCCGTTGCCCCACGAGCCCTGGCCGTTGAAGAGCTCGGCGGCCAGCTCCCGCCAGTCGCCGCCCTCCCTGATCAGCCGGAGCATCCGGTTGACGGCAGGGCCGTAGCCGCGGTCGAAGTCGTGGTGCTCGGCGAAGGACCGCGCGAGCGCGTCCTGGTCCACCCGCTGGTGGTCCGCCAGCACGGCAAGTACCGAGCAGGCCATCTCGGTGTCGTCGGTCCACTGCCAAGGGCCTGGCGGCAGCTCGCGCTGTTTCAGCAGGGGATAGTTCGAGGGTACGAAGAACTGGGAGCCCAGGGCGTCTCCCACGGACAGTCCGCGCAGACTGTCCAGGGCGCGTTCGAAGCGCCGGTCGCGAGAGGAATCAGCGGTCATCTTCCTGCCACTCTATCCGGCGCCGTACGGCTCGGGGGTGCGCCAGCGTTCGAACGGCCGGTCCAGTGTGTAGCGCCCGTCGTCGCCGAGCTGCAGTATCCGGGTCTCGGCGTTGCCGGGGTTGGACAGCGACTCGAACTCCGCCACCGACCAGTGGAACCACCGCATACAGAACAGCCTCATGGTCAGTCCGTGCGTGACCAGGAGCACGTTCGGCGGATGGTCCGGCGCCTCGAAGCTCCGGTACAGGCTCTCCAGGAACGCCCCGACCCGGTCGTACACGTCCGCCCCCGACTCGCCCTGGGCGAAGCGGTAGAAGAAGTGGCCGTAGCTGTCCCGGTAGGCCTTCTGCAGCCGGGAGTCCTCCCTGTCCTGCCAGTTCCCCCAGTCCTGCTCGCGCAGCCGTGGCTCCTCCCTGACCCGCACCAGCTCCGGGTCCAGGTGGAACGCCCGGAAGGTCTCATGCGTGCGGCGGTAGGGCGAGACATAGGCGCTGACGGGCTCGCGCCCGAACAGCTCACGCAGGCGCGCACCCGTCTCCTCGGCCTGCGCCAGGCCGGTCGCGGTCAGCCGCAGCGCATGGTCGGGCACGCGTTCGTAGACGGTGTCGTCGGCGTTGCCCTCCGACTCGCCGTGCCGGACGAGAACAATGCGTTGCGGTCGTGCCATGCCATGACAGTAGATCGGTCCGGACGCGGCCGAGCAGTCGGGCCGGGTCCGGACGGCGAATCCGCAGCTCCACGACCCGTCGGAGCCGGACTCAGACCGTCCAGGACGGTTCGAGCTGCACCACGTCACCGGCGAGCGCCGCGACATCCGCCTCGGTCTGCGCGCGCAGCAGCAGCCGCTCCACCCGCTCCCTCCGGTACTTCCCGTGCTCCGCCTCCGACCGCCACATCGACATCACCAGGAACTCGCTCCCCGGCGCCTCGCCGAACACCCCGCGCACCATCCCGGGCGACCCGGCCATCGCCGGGTTCCACACTTTCTCCTGCATCAGGGCGTAGTGGTCGACCCGGTCCTCGTGCACCCGGCAGTGCGCGACCCGCACCACGTCGGCGTCCGTGAACCGCGGCTCGAACCCCGTCTTCACATCGAAACGGTAATCGAAGAGTTTGACCTGTATATCCTTGTACGTCCCAGACTGACCGGCCGCCAGCCGGTCGTGGGAGCGCGCCATGAACGAGTCGTAGAACGCCCGGCTCTCCCAGAACGCGAATACATGGGCGACATGCGGCCGCCCCCTGCTCCACCCACCGCCCTGCCCCCGGAATCCCGGCTCACCCAGCAGCCCCGCCCACTTCCGCTGCCCCCGCTCGAACCCTCGACGGTCCACCACGGTGCAGCGAATCCACTTGACCAGCACCGCGCCATCGTACGGCGCGGAAGGTGGCCCCGGTCACTCTCGGGCGGAGTGCACCCGTACCAGCTCGACCGACTCCTCCGCGTCCAGTTCGATCCCGAACACATCGGCCAGGGTCCGGGGCAACTCCCCCGCCGGAATCTGCTGTTCCGACCCAGTACCGTCAGGGCGCGCGACCGACAGCCGCGCGCCCACCAGACCGTGGCGTACGCCCTCCCCCGTCCGCTGCACCACCGCCCGCGAGACGAAGGGCGAGCGTGGATGAGTCGACGTGTAATGGCTCATCACGGCATAGTCGACGGGGAAACACTCCTCCATTGTGAAGCCGTACAGATCGAACCAGCCGTCCGGATGCAGCGCGCGCAGCGCCCGGACCTCGTTGTCCTCGCGCGCGATGGAGAACGTCCACCCTCCCTGCCGCACTTCGGCGCCGTCCCGCAGCGGAATCGGCTCCAACAGCCCTTCCCCGCCGAACCCGACGTCACAGAGCCACGGCTCACCGTCGGCCTCGACCCTCAGCGCCATGTGCGTGACGGGCCGCAGTTTCCTCTCGCCCATCCTGACCCGGGCGCCAAGTCCCGTCACCGCGAAGCCGATCCGCTCCAGCACAGCCGCGAACAGCAGGTTCTGCTCGTAGCAGTAGCCGCCGCGCCGCCGGCCAACCAGCTTGTCCTGCAGAGACGCGATATCCAGTGAGATCGGCCGGCCCAGCGCGACATCCAGATTCTCGAAGGGAATCGCGGCCGCATGCGCCCGGTGGACGGTACGCAGCGTCGCGCCGTCGGGCTCGGCGCCCTCCAGGTACTCCGTACAGCCGGTGCGCCGCAGGTACGCGGCGAGGTCCAGCTCGCCACCGCTCCACACGGTCCCGGTCCTCACCGGCAGCCCCGACTCCGCTCGTTCAGTGCGCGCAGGGCCCGCAGCCGCGCGGCATCCTCGGCATCCACGTGGATACCGAAGACCTCTTCCAGTACGGACGTCAGCTCATCCGCCGGCACGATGCGCCGCTCGTGCGTACCGTCCGTGCGCGACACGTTCAGTTCGTCACGTACAAGGGCGCGACGCACGTGTGGGCCAGGGCGCTGCGCCACCACCTGACCGACGAATCGCGACTGCGGATGGGTTGAGCTGTAGTGGTTCATGACCGTGAAATCTGCGGGATAGAGCGATGCCGGAGCGAACGCGTGCAGGTCGGCCCACCCTTCGGGGCCAAGAGTCCGCAGTACGTGAATCCCCTCGTCCTCCAGGGTGATCCCGAAGGTCCATCCGCCCTGTACCACCTCGGCCCCGTGCCGCAGAGGCACCGGCTCCAGAATTCCGGACGCGCCGAACCCCGTGTCGGCGAGCCAGGGTTCGCCGTCCACCGTCACCACCAGGACCGCATGGGTAACCGGCCGCAGTCCGGGCCCACTCGCCCGAATGCGGGCGCCGCGCCCCGCCACCTGGAAGCCGATCCGCTCCAGCACGGCGGCGAACAGGGAGTTCTGCTCGTAGCAGTAGCCGCCGCGCCGTCGGCCAACCAGTTTCGCCTGCAGGCTCTTCAGATCCAGCGGCACACTCCGGCCGAGCGCCACTTCCAGATTCTCGAAGGGAATCGATGCGACATGCGCCCGCATGAGCGCCCGCAGCGTCTCCAGATCCGGCGCGAGCGCCGCCCCGGCGTACCCGGTCCGCGCCAAGTACGCGTCCAGGTCCAGTTCTTCACTACTCCACATCATGCTTCCCACCCCGTTTGAACGCCGACGACCCAAGCGGCCCGGCCTGCACAATGATCGTCATAACAGCGCTGGGCACCAACCCTTTGTTCGCGCGCCCCGGGTCCGCGGAACGCATTCCGGTCGCAGGTCGCAGGTGCGGGCGGCGGATTCGACGTGTACGCCAGCTTCCGGTGGCGCTCTCCCTCCTGCACCAGGGCAAGGAGGTGCATCTGGCCAACCTGTCGTTCAGCGTGATCGAGGACCTGCCGCTGTCTGGACCGGATCGACAGCACCCGTCTGATCCGTCGGGTCAGTAGCGCCATCGAGGCCTTGCGCGAGGAAGTCGTGCGACAACGACCGGCGCGGCACATCCCGAACGGAGCGTGCGCAACTACCCGTGGTGCGGGAGCGTAACCGTGACAGCATGGTCAACCGACGTAAATATCCGGGCGGTTGCGGGGCACGGGGAAGGGGAATCTGGTGAGCAGTCTCAACAAGGGGGTCCGGAAGGCCGAGGTAACACTCAGGTGGGATCCGAGCCCCCTGGGCGAGCCGGCACATGATCTCGACATCGTCGCCGCGACGTACCGGGCGGACGCCACGCATGGTGAACCGGCGTACGTCGTGCACTTCGACAGCCGGTCGCCGGACGGCACCATCATCCTGACCAGGGACAGCACGACCGGACAGGGCTTCGGCTCCGACGAGGTCATGACGCTGGAGTTCGACCGGCTGGCGGCCACGTACGGGCGCGTCGTCGTGGGTGTGGCCATCCAGCAGCGGGAGGGACGGAGGGTGTTCGCCGACATAGCGAACACCCTCGTCCGCGTACTCGAAGGGCACACCGAGCTGGGGAAGAGCGACTTCGCCAGCGTCTTGGGATCCACCGCCGCAGTCGTCGGGGAGTTCATCCGGAGCGAGGCGGGCGAGTGGGAATTCCACCTGGCCGTCCGCGGATTCGACGCCGACCCGCAGTCCTTCGTCGAGGTCATGGGCGGCAGTACTTACTGAGCACGCGCTGCATCCCGTACGCATGAGTGAGGGGCGTCGGCACAGTACCGACGCCCCTCCTCCCGTTCCGTCGGGTGCTACGGCTCGCAAGATCGAAACCCGCGCAGCAGAAAGAGCCGGGCAGCCGACATGCGCGTCGGCTCCCCGGCTCGATCAAGTGCTGTCACGCCCGAGGGCGCTCGCTCTCAGCTGCAGCCGCTGGTCGAGCCGCAGCCCTCGCAGATGTAGCAGGAGCCGGCCCGCTGCATCTTCGTCCCGCAGGAGAAGCACAGCGGCGCGTCCGCGCTGATGCCCAACTGCATCTCGACGAGCTCCGCCGAGGTGTGCGCCTGCTTCGGAGCCGGGACCTCCACCTTCGGGACGGCGACGGCCTTCAGCGTCTCCTGCTGACGCGGTGCGGACTGGGCCAGGCCCTCGACGTCCATCTCGTCGTCGGAGGGTTCGTACGAACCGGTCTCCAGGTGACGCTGACGCTCCTCGGCCGAGTGGATGCCGAGCGCCGAGCGGGTCTCGAAGGGCAGGAAGTCCAGCGCCAGGCGGCGGAAGATGTAGTCGACGATCGACTGCGCCATCCGCACGTCCGGGTCGTCCGTCATACCGGCCGGCTCGAAGCGCATGTTGGTGAACTTCGAGACGTACGTCTCGAGCGGGACGCCGTACTGCAGACCGACCGAGACGGCGATGGAGAAGGCGTCCATCATGCCGGCGAGGGTGGAACCCTGCTTCGACATCTTCAGGAAGACCTCGCCGAGACCGTCGTCCGGGTAGGAGTTGGCGGTCATGTAGCCCTCGGCGCCGCCCACCGTGAAGGAGGTGGTGATGCCGGGACGGCCCTTCGGAAGACGCTTGCGGACCGGGCGGTACTCGACGACCTTCTCGACCGCGGCCCGGATCGTCTCCTCGGTCTTCTCGGTGACCGCGGCCTTCTCCTTCTCCTTGGTCTTGGCGGAGAGGGGCTGGCCGACCTTGCAGTTGTCGCGGTAGATCGCGAGCGCCTTGACGCCCATCTTCCACGCCTCGAAGTAGACCTCTTCGACGTCCTCGACAGTGGCGGTCTCCGGCAGGTTGACCGTCTTGGAGAGCGCGCCGGAGATCCACGGCTGGATGGCCGCCATCATGCGGACATGGCCCATCGCGGAGATGGAGCGCTCACCCATCGCGCAGTCGAAGACCTCGTAGTGCTCGGTCTTCAGACCGGGAGCGTCGATCACATTGCCGTGGTCGGCGATGTGGGCGACGATCGCCTCGATCTGCTCCTCCTGGTAGCCCATGCGGCGCAGGGCCTGCGGGACCGTGCCGTTGACGATCTGCATCGAGCCGCCGCCGACCAGCTTCTTGAACTTGACCAGGGCGAGGTCGGGCTCGAGGCCGGTGGTGTCGCAGGACATCGCGAGACCGATGGTGCCGGTGGGCGCGATGACCGAGGCCTGCGCGTTGCGGAAGCCGTTCTTGGCGCCGAGGCGGATCACGTCCTGCCAGGCCTCCGTGGCGGCGGCCCAGATCGGCGAGTCCAGATCGTCCATGTGGACGGCGGTCGTGTTGGCGTCGGCGTGCTGCTTCATGACCCGCTGATGCGGCTCTGCGTTGCGGGCGTAGCCGTCGTACGCGCCGACGACAGCGGCGAGCTCGGCGGAGCGCTTGTACGAAGTGCTCGTCATCAGCGAGGTGATGGCCCCGGCGAGCGCACGGCCGCCGTCGGAGTCGTAGGCGTGACCCGTGGCCATCAGCAGGGCGCCGAGGTTGGCGTAGCCGATGCCCAGCTGGCGGTAGGCGCGGGTGTTCTCGCCGATCTTCTGCGTCGGGAAGTCCGCGAAGCAGATGGAGATGTCCATCGCCGTGATGACCAGCTCGACGACCTTGGCGAAGCGCTCGACCTCGAAGGACTGGTTGCCCTTGCCGTCGTCCTTGAGGAACTTCATCAGGTTCAGCGAGGCGAGGTTGCACGAGGTGTTGTCCAGGTGCATGTACTCGCTGCAGGGGTTCGAGCCGTTGATCCGGCCGGACTCCGGGCAGGTGTGCCAGTTGTTGATCGTGTCGTCGTACTGGATGCCGGGGTCGGCACAGGCCCAGGCCGCCTCGGCCATCTTGCGGAAGAGCGACTTGGCGTCGACCTCCTCGATCACATCGCCGGTCATCCGGGCGCGCAGCCCGAACTTGCCGTCGGCCTCGACGGCCTTCATGAACTCGTCGTTCACACGGACCGAGTTGTTGGCGTTCTGGTACTGGACGGACGTGATGTCGTCGCCGCCCAGGTCCATGTCGAAGCCCGCGTCGCGCAGGGCGCGGATCTTCTCCTCTTCCTTCACCTTGGTCTCGATGAAGTTCTCGATGTCGGGGTGGTCGACGTCGAGGATGACCATCTTCGCCGCGCGGCGGGTGGCGCCGCCCGACTTGATCGTTCCCGCGGAGGCGTCCGCCCCGCGCATGAAGGAGACCGGGCCGGAGGCGTTGCCGCCGGAGGAGAGCAGCTCCTTGGAGGAGCGGATACGGGAGAGGTTCAGGCCGGCGCCGGAGCCGCCCTTGAAGATCATGCCCTCTTCCTTGTACCAGTCGAGGATCGACTCCATGGAGTCGTCGACGGCCAGGATGAAGCAGGCGGAGACCTGCTGCGGCTGGGGCGTCCCGACGTTGAACCACACCGGCGAGTTGAAGCTGAAGATCTGGTGCAGGAGGGCATACGCCAGCTCGTGCTCGAAGATCTCGGCGTCGGCGGGCGAGGCGAAGTAGCTGTAGTCCTCGCCGGCCTTCCGGTAGGTCTTCACGATCCGGTCGATGAGCTGCTTGAGACCGGTCTCGCGCTGCGGGGTGCCGACGGCCCCGCGGAAGTACTTGCTGGTGACGATGTTGACCGCGTTCACCGACCAGAAGTCGGGGAACTCGACGCCACGCTGCTCAAAGTTGACCGAGCCGTCGCGCCAATTGGTCATGACGACGTCACGGCGCTCCCAGACAACCTCGTCGTACGGATGCACGCCGGGGGTGGTGTGGATTCGCTCGATACGCAGACCCTTGCTCGCCTTGGATCCCTTGGCGCGGGACCCTCGTGCCGGGCCGCTCGTCGTCTCTGTCATGCCGCCTCCCATACATGGGCAAAAACGCCCTGAAGTGCCCAGATCTTCCCGTGGCACATTGTGTGTCTGATGCCCCGGGCGCCGCACACGGCGCCCGCGACAGGTCTTCTGCCGCTCAGCTGCCGACCGACGGGCCATTTCCGCGGGCCCGGGCCGGTCAGCCGGTACTGCTCAGTCGGCGGCGGTGGCGGGCACGGGGACCTCGAGGGTCTCGCCGGTCCCGCATTTCTCTGCGGGAGGCCGCTGCTCGCGGAGTTCCGCGATGGCGGCCTCGAAGTCTTCGAGTGAGTCGAAGGCCCGGTACACGGAAGCGAAACGCAGATACGCGACGAGGTCGAGTTCCTGCAGGGGGCCGAGTATGGCCAGACCCACGTCATGGGTGGTCAGCTCGGCGCTGCCGGTGGCACGCAGCGCTTCCTCGACCCGCTGGCCGAGCTTGGCGAGGGCGTCCTCGGTGACCGGCCGCCCCTGGCACGCCTTGCGCACGCCGGAGATGACCTTGGTACGGCTGAAGGGTTCAGTCACCCCGCTGCGCTTGATGACCATCAGCGCGGCGGTTTCCACCGTCGTGAACCGGCGCGAGCAGTCGGGGCACTGCCGGCGACGCCGGATCGACGTTCCGTCGTCGGTGGTGCGACTGTCGACGACACGGCTGTCGGGGTGCCTGCAGAAGGGGCAGTGCATGGCTCCCAACCCTCCTTCACAGCACGACTGAATAGCCTCGGCGGGCACATTGAAGCCCTCCGAAGCAGCCCCAAGCATAGGCGATGCCCACGGTCTTGGAGGACCAGGGACCACAACTTCTGGGCGACAGAGACAATCCAACCACTAGATCTGGGGTTTGGTTGCGCTTTTTGAGTCGCAGCGCGTGTCGCACGGCGGGGGCGCGGAGGGGGCCGCGCCGCAATGCGGTGCGGCGCGCCGCGGGAAGGCCGCACCAGCGGCGCACCAGCCCCACCCCGCGACATCCGGGAGGCGCGGGACCGGCCACGGGAGGGCGGGAAACGCGCGGCTCCGTGGATTCCGGACCGCCGGGTGCCAGACTGGAATCACCCCGCTTCACCGCACCGCGGCGCTGAAGGTTAGCGTAGTGGCCCGAAATGCCTCGCCGGCAGATCGTTCGCACATACACCCAGCCAGACGCTCACGTCAGGCCATCTGCGAATTTTCACTCGAACGTGTGTTTGGCGCAACCTTTCGAAACCAACTACCGTTGTCCAGCTAGGGAGACCATTCGAGAGGGGCCGACGTGACCACCACCGCAGACAGTGCCACCATCACTGCCCAGGACCGCTCCCAGAACCGATTCGAGCCGGTGCATGCCATGAATGACGCAGCCACGACCCCGGAGGGTCCCAAGCCCACGCGTTCGCTGCCCGGCCGACCTCCAGGGATCCGGGCAGACAGCTCCGGCCTCACGGATCGGCAGCGGCGCGTCATCGAGGTGATCCGGGACTCCGTGCAGCGGCGCGGATACCCACCGTCGATGCGCGAGATCGGCCAGGCGGTAGGCCTGTCCAGCACCTCATCCGTCGCACATCAACTGATGGCGTTGGAGCGCAAGGGTTTCCTGCGCAGGGACCCGCACCGGCCCAGGGCGTACGAGGTACGAGGATCGGACCAGCCCAGCACCCAGCCGACGGACACGACCGGCAAGCCCGCCGCGTCGTACGTGCCACTCGTCGGCCGGATCGCGGCAGGCGGCCCGATCCTCGCGGAAGAATCCGTCGAGGACGTCTTCCCGCTCCCCCGCCAGCTGGTCGGTGACGGCGAGCTGTTCGTACTGAAGGTCGTCGGTGACTCGATGATCGAGGCCGCGATCTGCGACGGGGACTGGGTGACGGTGCGACGCCAGCCCGTCGCGGAGAACGGGGACATCGTGGCCGCGATGCTGGACGGCGAGGCCACGGTCAAGCGGTTCAAGCGGGAGAGCGGCCATGTGTGGCTGCTCCCGCACAATGCCGCCTACCAGCCCATCCCCGGTGACGAGGCGACGATCCTCGGCAAGGTGGTGGCGGTACTGCGGCGGGTGTGACAGACCCGCCGGCTCTGACCGGGCCCCGGGACCCACTGCGCCGGTCCCGGGGCCCTGCTGTGTCCATCGGCGGTTGAGTGCGACTGAGTGCCGTTCGGTAGATGCGGTTCAGCAGGGGAACTACTTGCCGTCCACCTTGGCGGCCGCATCGATGGTGGCCAGCGAGCGACGCACCTGGTTTCGGTCCGTGGTGTACCAGAAGTCTGGCAGCGAGGCGCGCAGATAGCTGCCGTACCGGGCGTTGGCGAGCCGCGGATCGAGTACGGCGACGACACCCCGGTCACCCGTGGCACGGACGAGCCGGCCCGCACCCTGGGCCATCAACAGGGCGGCATGCGTCGCGGCGACGGCCATGAATCCATTGCCGCCGCCCTCCTCCACCGCCTTCTGGCGGGCGCTCATCAGCGGATCGTCGGGGCGTGGGAACGGGATCCGGTCCATCACCACCAGCTGGCAGCTGGCCCCCGGCACATCGACGCCCTGCCACAGGGAGAGCGTGCCGAACAGACAGGTCTCCGGATCGGCGGCGAACGTCTTGATCAGTTCGCCGAGGGTCTCTTCGCCCTGCAACAGGATCGGCTTGTCGAGTCTGCCGCGCAGCTCTTCGGCCGCCGCCTGGGCACCTCGCATGGAGGAGAAAAGGCCGAGCGTACGGCCGCCTGCCGCCTCCACCAGATCGGCGAGCTCGTCCATCATGTCGCCGCGGGAGCCTTCTCGGCCGGGCGTCGCCAGATGGCGGGCCACGTAGAGGATGCCCTGCTTGGGATAGTCGAAGGGCGAGCCGACGTCGAGGCCCTTCCACTGCGGGATGTCCTCACCTTCGGTGCCCTCCGGGGCGAGACCGAGCGAGGCACCGACGCCGTTGAAGTCCCCGCCGAGCTTGAGCGTGGCAGAGGTCAGCACCACCGAGCGTTCGGCGAAGAGCTTCTCTCGCAGCAGCCCGGCCACGGAGAGCGGAGCCACCCGCAAGGACGCGCCGAATCGATCGTGGCGCTCGTACCAGACGACGTCGTACTCGGAGCCCTGCGTGATGCGCTCGGCGACGTCATGGATGTTCTCGACCGAGGCGAGGGCCTGCTTGCGTACGGCGTCCTCGTCCTGGACGGACTTGTCGCGGGTGGAGCCGAGGGCCGAGATGACCGTGCGGGCCGCGTCGCGCAACGCCATCAATGCGTACCCGAGATCCTCGGGGAGCTCCTCGAGACGGCCGGGGAGTGCGAGCTCCATCAGCCGCTCGAAGGTCTCGGCAGCAGTCTGGAGAGAGTCGGCGGCCTTCTCGTTGACCAGCTTCGACGCTCGGCGCACGGCCCGGTTCACCTGACCGGGGGTGAGCTCGCCGGTGGCGACGCCGGTGACCCGGGAAACCAGCTCATGGGCCTCGTCGACGATCAGCACCTCGTGCTGAGGCAGCACCGGGGCGCCTTCGATCGCGTCGATCGCCAGGAGTGCGTGGTTGGTGACGACGACATCGGCGAGCTTGGCGCGCTCGCGGGCCGCCTCGGCGAAGCACTCGGCGCCGTACGCGCATTTCGTCGCGCCCAGGCACTCCCGGGAGGAGACGGAGATCTGCGCCCAGGCCCGGTCGGAGACGCCGGGGGTGAGGTCGTCGCGATCGCCCGTCTCGGTCTCGTCGGCCCAGTCGCGCATCCGCAGCAGGTCCTTGCCGAGCTTGCTGGTGGGAGCGGCGGCTTCGAACTGGTCGAAGAGCCCGTCTTCCTCTTCCTGCGGTACGCCTTCGTGCAGGCGGTGCAGACAGAGGTAGTTGGAACGCCCCTTGAGCATCGCGAACTCGGGCCGTCGACGCAGCAGCGGGTGCAATGCGTCGACCGTCCGCGGAAGATCACGCTCCACGAGCTGGCGCTGAAGGGCAAGGGTGGCCGTGGCCACCACGACGCGCTCGCCGTGCGCCAGCGCGGGCACCAGATAGCCGAGGGACTTTCCGGTGCCTGTGCCGGCCTGGACGAGGAGGTGCGCACTGTCGTCGACCGCTTCGGCCACGGCCTCGGCCATGGTGACCTGGCCTGGCCGTTCCACGCCGCCGACGGCGGTGACAGCGGCATGCAGGAGCTCGGGGAGGGATGGCTTCGTCATAGCCCGACCACCCTACGGGGCACCACTGACAACGCGACCAGGTGTCCGTTCATCAAGAGGGGCCCAGAGGGTTGGGGACGGTGCCGTGGACGGCGGCGTGCGGCCGGTCGGGACGGTCACGGTAGCCGTCGAGATGGAGCCGGTTCCTGTTGAGGCACAGGCGCTCGATACGCGGCGTGAGCAGGTCGAACATCTCGTAGCGGTCCTTGAGCTCCGGAAAACGGGCCTGGTGTCGCAGGATTTCCGCCCGTACGAGCGCGAAGAACTCCTCCTCCGGTACGCCCAGCTGCTCCTCGCAGAGCGGGGCGAGGAAGCGGAAGACACCCACGAAGAGCCCGGAGTGGATGAACTGGGTGAGAAAGGAGGGGTCCTCGGTAAGGAGGATCCGGCGTACGTCGTCGGGCATCGAGTCGTGCTCGGGCAGCGGCCGGGCGCTGACATTCACATCGTCGACGAAGTCCTTGATCGCGAGACGCACCGGGACGTCCTGTTCGTCATAGACGACGATGGCGTTCTCCCCGTGCGGAGAGAAGACGGTGCCGTAGCGGTAGAGGAAGTGGAGCAGCGGCGGCAGCAGTGCGGAGAAGAGGCGCTGGAGCCAGACTGTGGGGGCAAGCCCGGAACGCCCGACCAGCTCGGCGGTGAAAGCGCGGCCCTCCGGGTCGGTGTGAAGGAGCGAGGCGAGCGTTCGGGCCCGCTCGCCGGGGGCGAGACGGGGCTGGAGCGGCTCCCGCCAGATTGCGCCCAGGAGCTCCTTGTACTGGTACGGCACTTCCGCGAGGTGGTCGTAGAGGGGATGCTCGACGGTGATCGAGGCGACTTCCCCGAGGAGGATCACTCCGCACTCGTCGCGCAGGAAGGGGTCCGTGTCGCGCAGTCCGTGTACCCAAGAAGTAACGGCGGGCGCTGCGAGAGTCCGTTCGGTCGGGAGTCCGCGCCAGACGAGGGTGTTGAGGATCGACAGCGGCAGCTTGACGGTGTGCCGGTCGGCGCGGTCCAGGTTGGCGAAGGTACGGATGGACTGCTGTGGCAGCCGCAGATCACCGTCGGTGGGGAGCGGAACGATCTCGCCCCGGGCGATGGCGGGCGCGAAGAGGGACAGGAGCACCTCGTCCCATTGCCAGGGGTGTACGGGGAGGAAGAAGTAGGTGTCGGGGTCGAGGTCCCTGGCGCGCAGGGTGGCCTCGAAGGACTCGCGTACGGGAGCGTCGAGTTCGCGGACGTACAGGTCGTCGGGGGCGGCGAGCCCTGGGACGCCGCGGTAGGCAGCAATGGTGGAGCTGACCGCGATCCACGGGAGCCGGGCGGGTCTGCGGGCCTCGGGAGACCAGAGCGCGGTGTCGGTGGCGGAGAAACCGATGCGGCCCTTGTTGAGGACGAGCCAGGGGTGGCCGGTCTGGTGGCCCTCGAGTTCCGCATAGCCGAGATCGGCGAGCTCGGCCGAGGTCAGCGCCGTCTGATCGAGTCTGGTGTCGGAGGCGAGGGTGGTGGACAGCTCGCGGAGGAGATGCCCGAGGGTGGCTCCGTCGAGGGCGAGGATTCGTCGGGCGCGGGCGAGGAAGGCAAGCGGATCGGTGAAGCGCCGGCCCTCGTGCTGGATGGAGTGCGGATCGACTCGCCAGCTTCCGTACGCCCCGCGTCGGGCATGGAAGGACAGGCTGCCGGCGTCGTCGAGCACGAGTGTGTAGTGGTCGCCCCCGCCGGGGACCGGCTCGATGATCTCTTCGTAGGAGAACTCGCCGAGCATCTTGGCGAGGAGGCGGCCGGCCGCACGGTCCCAGCCCTGTGGGTTCAGCCCGGGCGGGGTGAACGGGAACGCGCTCGGCTCCGCGGAGTCATGGGTGGCGGCGGACTTCAGCACGGGGACTCCTCGAGTGGAACCGATGCGGGTCGAGCGGTGTAAGTAAGGCAGCGGGTCGTTCACAGCAGGTTGCGAAGGGCGCGGTCGCGGACCATGAGGGCAGCTCGCTTGTCAGGGAGGTCGATTTCGGCAGAGAAGCGGAAGCCGGCGCTCAGAAAGGCGGATACGGACGGGGTGTTGCGCAGGTCTGGTTCCGCGATGACTCGTGCACAGCGAGGTCGGTTGTCGAGAGCGAGGTCGGCGACGGCTCTGAGAAGGGTGGAGCCGACACCGCGGCCGCGGTCGGCGACACCGCCGATGAGGAGGTGGATTCCGGTGTCATGAGGACGAGCCGGGTAGTGCCGCGCCAGTGGGTCGAGGTCGGCCCGGTAGATCTCGAAGTAGCTCATGGGGGTGCCGCCGAGCACGCCGAGACAGGGAACGCTGCGTCCGTCGCCGTCGAGCTGGGCACGCAGATGGCCGGCGGTGACCGACTCGGGTCCCGCCAGCTCCCAGAACTCGGCCACGGCAGGGTCGTTCATCCACCGGCTGACCAGCCCCAGATCGCGTTCGATCCGGACGGGGACGAGCTGGAAGTGCCCGAGCGGAGTGGTGGCCGGCCCCCAGCCGGCGGGGGTGTCCAGCAAGTGGCCGTCGTCGTCCGCGGGCTGGGGAACGAGGGTCATTTCGTCCTCGCGGAACAGCGCGAAGAGCTCCTCGGGAAGCCGCAGGTCCAAGGTGTCCTCGGCGCCTCCGCCGAGCAGAGGTACCGGCCCGGCTCCGGTGTCGGTGCTCGCATCGGTGGGAGACACGGCCACGCTCTCCTCTCGCAGTGCGGTCGGTTTGTGTTCTCTCAAGGGCGAAGGGGGTTGGTGATGGTGACGTACACGGACTGGGTGTCGACAGGACCGACGAGTTCGTCGAGGCCGCGCAGCCGCGTGAGCAGATTGGCTTTGGACCGCAGGGTGGGGGCATCGAGAAGCTGGGCGGGCAGCGGCGATCCCAAGCCGGCGTTCGCGGTGAGGAACTGTCGGAAAGCGGCAATGAGTACGCGCTCGTCGGCGAGGCGTTGAGCGCCGAAGGCTCCGATCAGCCCGAAGACATTGTTGATGCCGAGGTAGTAGGCGAAGCGCTCGTCGGTGACGTCGTCGGAGACGAAGGTGTCGCTGGCGGTGCCGATGCCGGGAAGGCGGCGCTCGAGCTGGGCACGGTGGGACTCGCGGAAGTAGTAGCCCTGGTTGTCTCGGTAGCGGCCGCCGACGGGCCAGCCCTTGGGGTCGAGGATCACGAGCGTGTTCTGCTGGTGGGCCTCGAGAGCGATGCCGGCCGTGGCGTCCAGCCAGAGCACCGGTCGAACGACGTGGTCGAGGTAGCGCAGGAACCACTCGGCGGCGACCGCGCCGGTGGGCCGGCCGGTGCGCGCGGCGAGCCGTTCCACCACGTCGGCGAGGCGCGAGTGCATTCCGGGGCGGTCCGGCCAAGGGCGGGGTGACGTCAGTCCCGCGATGCAGACGGCGTCGTCGCCGAAGCCGAAGGGATTGTGGCGCAGCATGACGTCGAGGCCGGGTACGGCTTCGACGTCGGCGGCGTCGACCGCGAGCCATGCGGGGTCTCGCACGATGTCGAAGCCGGGGTGGGCGGCTTGCCACTGCTCGGCGAGGCCGGTGCGGAGCAGCCGGTGCACCTCGACACCGCGGTGGAGTTCCTTGCGGAGATTCTCACGACGGGAGTTCGTGATGCGTACGCCGAGCGAGAGCTTGAGCATGGCCGGGGCGCCGGGGCGGTGCACGGTGCGGACCGAGGAGGTGGGGTGCCAGGGCTCTCCGTAGGGACCCAGGTCGTGCAGGAGACCGGCGTCGAGGAGGGCCACGACGGCGGGGCGGTGTGTCAGTTCGCGGGCCTGCCAGGGGTGCAGCGGCAGCGCAACAGTGTGGTCGGGGAGTCGGAGGCCGCCGCAGAGGCGGGCGGTGAGCTGTTCGGCCGGCAGGGTGCGGCCCTGTTCGGTCCAGGCCGAATCGGTGGCCAGGACGGACCGGTCGACGGCCATCCAGTGCAGCGGGAAGGAGCCGTACAGTTCCGGTGAGTAGAGCCGGGCCTCGGCCTCGGAGAGTCCTTCGCGGCTCTTGGGTGTCGGGTGCAGCGGGTGGCCCAGTACGAGGGACTGCTCGGCGGTGAGGAAGAGATCCGCCTCGGGTACCGGAGCCGGGTGGGCTCGCCGGTCGGTGATGAAGTCGGTGGTGCGCCGCACCGAGTCGGCGACGCGGCCGACCAGGTCCGCTCCTTCGCTCTGGCCCGCTTCCCGGCCGAGGAGCGCGGCGACGGTGACGGCATCGACGCCCGGTGCCTCGCTCGGGCCGCTCTCCAGGGCGGGCAGGCCGAAGCGGTGCCAGCCGGTGACCGACCAGTACCGGACGGGGACGAGCAGCGCGGTGCCACTGGCGTGCAGCGGGATGCGCAGGGTGTCGCCGTCCGGCTTCGCGAGATTGTTCTCCCGTACCCAGCAGCGGAGGAGGTTCTCGACGGCCGCGGCGTCCGCGGCGCGCTGCGGATCGGGATGGTCGAGGAGCTCAGCCGCTCGGTCGCCGAAGGACGCGTCGGCCATGGGGGTGTGCTGCTCACCGAGATCACCCGGCTGCTGGCGGGGCACCGTCGCCGTCTCTACCGCGAGGGGGCCACACATTCCGTCCTGTCCTCGGTGATGGGCGGGGGGACGGCCGTCGGCCTCGGGCACATCGGGCGCGGGGTTGGGGTTCACGCAGGGCTTCCTTGTGATTTGTCCGGGTCAGTACAACTGCCCGTTGTCGGTGCGGTGTCGCATGGAACGCTCGGCGTCGGCCAGGGCGTCGGCAAAGCGGTCGAGGACGGCCACGGCCTGTTCGTCGGTGAGAGTGAGAGGAGGGAGCAGTCGTACGACACCGGAGTGCCGTCCGCCGAGTTCGACGATGAGCCCGCGGTTCAGGCACTCCTGCTGGACAGCGGCTGCGAGTGCGGGGGCGGTCGGCGGAACCAGGGCGTCGGGGGCGGCGGCGTCCGGATCCACCAGCTCGACGCCGATCATGAGGCCCCGGCCGCGTACGTCTCCGATACAGGGGTGGGCCGCGGCCAGTCCCTGGAGCCGTCCCAGCATGCGCGCACCGAGGGTCGCGGCTCGGTCGGCGAGCCGGTTCTCGCGTACGAACGCGAGGGTGGCCGCGCCCGCCGCCATGGCGAGTTGGTTGCCGCGGAAGGTCCCTGCGTGGGCGCCGGGCTGCCAGGCGTCGAGTGCGGACCGGTAGACGATGACAGCCAGCGGAAGGGAGCCGCCGATTGCTTTGGAGAGCACCATCACATCGGGCACGACACCGCTGTGTTCGACCGCCCAGAAGGCACCGGTGCGCCCGACTCCCGTCTGCACCTCGTCGGCGATCAGCGGAATGGAGCGAGCGGTGGTGATCTCCCGCATCCTGCGCATCCAGGCATCGGGGGCCGGGATCACTCCGCCCTCACCCTGCACCGGTTCCAGGATCATCCCGGCCGGCGTGGGCACTCCGCCCTTGGAATCGTCGAGGAGGTTCTCGGTCCAGCGGGCCCCCAGTTCGGCACCGCGTTCGCCGCCGACCCCGAAGGGGCAGCGGTAGTTCTGCGGGAAGGGCAGCCGGGTCACGCGCACGTCGGTGGCGCCACCCGAGGCGTCGAGCGCACCGGCTGTCATTCCGTGGTAGGCGCCGGTGAAGGCAAGGAGGCCGCTGCGGCCGGTCGCCGTGCGGACGAGTTTGAGAGCGGCTTCGACGGCATCGGTCCCTGCAGGCCCGCAGAACTGAACCCGTGCGTCGTCGGCGAACTGCGGTGGCAGCGTGGCGAACAGCTCGGTGGTGAACGCGTCCTTGACCGGTGTGGCGAGGTCGAGGACATGCAGTGGTGCCCCTGAGTCGATCACCTTTCTGATCGCTTCGAGAACCACAGGATGGTTGTGCCCGAGCGCCAAAGTACCCGCCCCGGAAAGGCAGTCGAGATAGCGGCGCCCGTCCGCTCCCTCGATTGTCAGTCCCCGGGCCCGTACGGGAACGATCGGCAGCGAGCGTGCATACGTACGGGCCGCAGATTCGCGGAGCGACTGTCGGCGCAGAATCCCCTCGTGCGCGGCAGGCAGCGCCACCGGAACAGGTTCGGTCACGGCCACGGCTGTTGGTCCTCCAGCTGTAACAGTTGCGTTGCACATCGGTACAGCGTTTGTGGGCCGCCCACCCAGGCTGAACGCTGACCTTGAGTGCCCCGTACGTACCAACGACGCCGGGAGCCTGGGATTACGGGCATTCGGAAGATCCTTGGGGTGACGGAACCGCAGACCTGCTGCGAACCGTCCCCATCGGCACCGGCATAGTGGGGGGCCGCAGCCGGCCTCCGGGTACGGCTGCCGGCTGAGTAACGCTGCGCAAAGTTTCGACAGTTCAGAGTCAAGAAGTCCCAGGGGGATCACGACATGCGACCCATTCGCCCGACGCTGGCATCGGCCTCCATCGCCGCTGTACTCGCGCTGGCTGCCACCGCCTGCGGCCCGAGTGAGGACAACGCGGGCGAGAAGCCGAGCACGCCCGCAAGCCAGTCCGCGGACGGCAAAATCACCATCCCGGACGATCTCAAGGACCGGCTCAAGGAGCGCGGGATCGACCTGGACAAGTGGAAGAACGGCGAGTGGAAGAACTGGGACAAGGACAAGTGGCTGCGTGAGGCCAAGGACTTCGTCAATCCGATCATCGAGGACCTCTGGGACCCGGACCGGATGCGCGATGCCGACAAGCCGCCGGAGAAGCCCGTCGACAACGACATCTCGGGCGACGAAGGTGTCACCGACCCCACGCCCGCGCCGGTCAACGCGCAGGCTGTGAAGGCTCCGTACCACTCCAACGCCGCCGAGATCGGCAAGGTCTTCTTCGACGGCCCGGAAGGTTCGATGGTCTGCTCCGCGACCGTCGTCAAGGACCCGGCCCACCCCGGCAAGTCCAACATGGTGTGGACCGCGGGCCACTGTGTGCACGCCGGAAAGAACGGCGGCTGGTACCGCAACATCGCGTTCGTGCCGTCGTACAACGACGGCGCCAAGCCCACCGCCGACCTGGAGAAGGCTCCCAAGGAGCAGATAGCTCCGTACGGCGTGTGGTGGGGCGACTGGGCCCAGACCTCCGAACAGTGGATCTCCCAGGGCGCCGCGACCGGCGGCCAGGGTGCTCCGTTCGACTTCGCCGTGATCCACGTCACGCCCGAGAAGGGCGGTACGGGCAAGTCGCTGGAGGAGACGGTCGGTTCGGCGCTTCCGGTCGACTTCGACGCCCCGGCTGTGCCGAAGATCGACAACATGACCGCCAAGGGCTACCCGGCGGCGCCGCCGTACGACGGCCAGAAGCTCTTCCAGTGCTCCGACAAGCCGGGCCGGCTGTCCATCAAGGCCAACAACCCGACGATGTACCGCATTGGCTGCACCATGACCGGCGGTTCCTCCGGCGGGGGCTGGGTGGCCAACCAGCCGAACGGCAAGCCCGCCCTGGTGTCCAACACCTCCATCGGCCCGGTGACGGCGGGCTGGCTGGCGGGTCCGCGCCTGGGTGACGAGGCCAAGGGCGTCTACAACTCGGTCAGCAAGAAGTTCGCGGGCCGGTAAGCAGTCCACGAAGGGCAGGAGTCAATGGCTCCTGCCCTTCGTCATGGAGACTCCGTGCAGGTGGAGCCCGTCTCAACTGCGCTACTCCGCACCGGCATAGAGTGATGCCGAAGCAGGGGCGGCCCCGGAAGGCCGCCCTTTCGCGTGACACGCTCATGGCAATTCACGCGCACGGCGGCACCACCACGCCGTCAGCTGACGCACGACACGTTCATGGCACATAGGCACATTTCCAAAAGCACTTCAGGGGGAATCGTTTCCATGCGATCCATACGTCCGCTGCTGGCTGCCACCGGCATTGCCGCAGCTCTCGCGCTGACGGCCACCGCCTGTGGTCCCGGCGAGGACACGGCGGCCGACAAGCCCGCCGCGTCCAGCCCCGCCGCCGACAAGGGCGGCGCGGATCTTCCCGCGGACCTGGCCGACAAGCTCAAGGAGCACGGTGTCGACCTGGACAAGTGGAAGAACGGCGAGTGGAAGAACTGGGAGAAGGACAAGTGGCTGCGTGAGGCCAAGGACTTCGTCAACCCGGTGATCGAGGGGCTGTGGAAGCCCCAGCGGATGACCACGGCGAAGGCCCCGGCGAAGACGCTGGCGGCCGGCGACATCTCCGGTGACCAGGACGTCACCGACCCGGAGCCGCGCCCGGTCCGGGCCCAGGCGGAGAAGAAGCCGTACCACGAGAACGCCGCCCCGGTCGGCAAGGTCTTCTTCGACTCGCCCGAAGGCTCGATGGTGTGCTCCGCCACCGTCGTCAAGGACCCCAAGAACCCTGGCAAGTCCAATATGGTGTGGACCGCGGGCCACTGTGTGCACGCGGGTCAGGCGGGCGGCTGGTACCGCAACATCGCCTTCGCCCCCTCGTACAACGACCTGGGCAAGTCCCCGGCAGCGCTGGAGAACGCGCAGCCGCAGGAGATCGCCCCGTACGGCGTCTACTGGGCCGACTGGGTCTCGACCTCGGGCCAGTGGATCTCCGAGGGCGGCCCGACCGGCGGTACGGGTGCTCCGTACGACTACGCCGTGATGCATGTGAAGCCGGAGAAGGGCACCAAGTCGCTGGAGGAGACGGTGGGCAACGCCCTCGACGTCGACTTCGACGCTCCCGAGGCCAAGAGCATCAGCGCGATGGGCGCCTGGGGCTACCCGGCCGCTCCGCCGTACGACGGCGCGATCATGCACAAGTGCGTCGACCGTCCGGGCCGTCTCTCGATCGCTCCCGGTACGCCGACGATGTGGCGGATCGGCTGCACCATGACCGGCGGTTCCTCCGGCGGGGGCTGGTTCGCCAACCAGCCGAACGGCAAGCTTGCGCTGGTCTCCAACACCTCCATCGGCCCGGTCACTTCGGGCTGGCTGGCGGGTCCGCGCCTGGGCGCGGGTGCCAAGCAGATCTACACCACCATGAGCGACAAGTTCGCGGGCCGGTAAGCCTGTCGGCCGCTGGACACACCAAGCCGGAAGGCCCGCCCCCTCTCGATGAGGGGGCGGGCCTTCCGGCTTGTCCGTTCAGTACGCGATCAGCGAGTCGCCGGCACATACGGCGCCAGCGCCGCGGCCAGCTCCTCATGCACCCGCCCCTTGAGGAGCGTGCCCTCCGTGATGTGTTCCTCGGAGAGAACCTCGCCCTCGGCATGCACCCGCGAGACCAGCCCGCCCTGGGTGTACGGCACGAGGACCTCGATCTCGACCTCGGGCCGCGGCAGTTCGACGTCGATCAGCGCGAGCAGCTCGTCGATGCCCCTGCCGGTCCTCGCCGACACCGCGATCGCGTGCCGCTCGATACGCAGCAGTCGCTGCAGTACGAGCGGATCGGCCGCATCCGCCTTGTTGATCACCACGATCTCGGGCACGTCCGTCGCGCCCACATCACGGATCACCTCGCGCACAGCGGCCAGCTGCTCCTCCGGCGCCGGGTGCGATCCGTCCACCACATGCAGGATCAGGTCGGAGTCCCCGACCTCCTCCATGGTGGAGCGGAAGGCCTCGACGAGGTGGTGCGGCAGATGCCGTACGAACCCGACGGTGTCGGCCAGGGTGTAGAGCCGGCCACTCGGCGTCTCGGCCCTGCGGACGGTCGGGTCCAGGGTGGCGAACAGTGCGTTCTCCACCAGGACTCCGGCGCCCGTGAGGCGGTTGAGCAGAGACGACTTGCCAGCGTTGGTGTAGCCGGCGATCGCGACCGAGGGCACCTTGTTGCGCCGGCGCTCCTGCCGCTTGATCTCGCGGCCCGTCTTCATCTCCGCGATCTCCCGGCGCATCTTCGCCATCTTCTCGCGGATCCGACGCCGGTCCGTCTCGATCTTGGTCTCACCGGGGCCACGGGTGGCCATGCCGCCACCGCCGCCGCCACCCATCTGCCGGGACAGCGACTGGCCCCAGCCGCGCAGCCTCGGCAGCATGTACTGCATCTGCGCCAGCGCGACCTGCGCCTTGCCCTCTCGGGACTTGGCGTGCTGGGCGAAGATGTCGAGGATCAGGGCAGTGCGGTCGACCACCTTGACCTTGACGACGTCTTCGAGGTGAATCAGCTGGCCGGGGCTGAGCTCACCGTCGCAGACGACGGTGTCCGCGCCGGTTTCGAGCACGATGTCTCGCAGCTCCTGCGCCTTGCCGGAGCCGATGTAGGTGGCCGGGTCGGGCTTGTCACGGCGCTGAATGACGCCGTCGAGCACTTGCGCGCCCGCCGTCTCGGCGAGCGCCGCCAGCTCCGCGAGGGAATTCTCCGAGTCCTGCACCGTCCCCGTGGTCCATACGCCGACCAGCACCACACGCTCAAGACGCAGCTGCCGGTACTCGACCTCGGTGACGTCCTCGAGCTCGGTGGAGAGACCCGCCACGCGCCGCAGCGCGGCACGCTCGGAGCGGTCGAACTGATCGCCGTCCCGCTCTCCGTCGATCTCGTGGCTCCAGGCGACGTCCTCTTCCATCAGGGCGTCAGCCCGAAGGCTCTCTGTGCGCGTGTCCGCGAAGCTCTGCTCGTCCTGGGAAGGGGATGAAGAGGAGGTCATTGGATCCTTACGTCGATGGGAGTCGATGAAGTACCGGCGGAAACTCCGATACACCAGTCACAACGTGTAACGGCCCCGGATGATTCCCCAGGGGGGTTCCGGCCCCGGCCACGTCGCCGACCTGTTGATGGTCGCACGGGGCTGCCGGGGCCGTCACCCCAGTTTCAGCGGTCTGCGACGGCCTCGGTGCGCCAGTCCGCGTGCCCCGGCATCGGCGGCGTCCGCTTCCCGTACAGCCATCCCCGGAAGAACGCCGACAGGTCGCGGCCCGCGGTCCGCGAGGCCAGCGCCGCGAAATCGGCCGTGGTCGCCGTCCGGTCCCGGTACTCGCTCACCCAGGCCCGCTCCAGCTGCCCGAAGGCGTCCTTCCCGATCGTCTGCCGCAGCGCGTACAGGACCAGTGCGCTGCCGCCGTACATCACGGGGCGGAAGAGGCTGATCTTCTCCCCCGGCTCCGGCGGCTTGGGTGCGGCCGGCGGTCCGCCGTCCGCACGCCAGACGTCGGACTGCTTGTACGCCTCACGCATCCGCAGGTCCAGGGACTTCCGCGACTTCTCGTCGGCGTACAGCGCCTCGTACCAGCTGGCGTGCCCCTCGTTCAGCCACAGATCGGACCAGGTGCGGGGCGAGACGCTGTTGCCGAACCACTGATGGGCCAGCTCATGCACCATGACCGAGTCGACGTACCACTCGGGGTAGCTGCCCGAGGTGAAGAGCGAGAGCTCGAAGAGCGAGAGCGTCTGCGTCTCCAGCTCGAATCCGGTGTCGGCATCGGCGATGAGCACCCCGTACGACTCGAAGGGATAGCGGCCGACCTGCCGCTCCATCCACTCCAGGTGTTCCGGAGTCTTCTTCAGCCAGGGCTCCAGCTTCGTGCGCTCCGCGGTCGGCACCACATCGCGTACGGACAGAGCGAGCGGCCCCTGGCGGTGGACGACGGTCGAGCGGCCGATCGACACCTGGGCCAGCTCGGTGGCCATGGGGTGCCGGGTCCGGTACGCCCATGTGGTGGTGGACCCGGACCCTGCCTTTGCCATCCGCACCCCGTTGGCCACCACGGTGAGCTCGCTGGGCGCGGTGACCCGGAAGGTGAAGTACGCCTTGTCGGCAGGGTGGTCGTTGGACGGGAAGACCCGGTGTGCGGCGTCGGCCTGGTTCGCCATCGCGAGCCCGTCTCTCGTACGCACCCAGCCTCCGGCGTCCGCGGGTCCCCTCGGGTCGCTGGTGTGGCGGACGGTGATCCGCAGCGGTGACCTCTTCTCGACCGCTTCCGGCGGGGTGACGACCAGGTCCTCTCCGGCGACCGCGAACTCGGCGGACTCGCCGTTCACTTCGACCGCGCCGACGGTACCGTGCGTGAAGTCGAGATTGATGCGGTTCAGGTCCCGCGTCGCCAGTGCGTCGATCCGTGTGACGGCGTCCAGCGGCTCGCTGTTGCTACCGCGATAGGTGAGGGCGATGTCGTAGGCGATGACGTCATAGCCGGGATTGCCCAGCTGCGGAAAGAGCGGATCGCCGATGCCGAGCGGTGCGGGCTGGGGCAGGGCCGCGGCGACGAGGCTTGCCGATGCGGCGGCCAGCAGCGTGGCACGCAAGCGGCGCCGAGAGGTGTGCAGCATGCACTACGGCTACCAGCGGGCCCGGCGCGGACCGTGGCGGCGCGCGTCGTGCCACCCGAACGAGTTCAGGCGGTGGCCGCCGGATGCTGGGTGCGGCTCACGTCGTACACCCCCGGCACATCGCGCATGGCACGCATCAGGGCGGGAAGCCCGGCGGCGTCCGGGAGTTGGAGGGTGTACGTGTGTCGTACGCGCTGTTCGCTGGGCGGCTCGACGGTGGCCGAGACGATGGCCGCGCCCTCGGTCGCGATGGCCTCGGTGAGATCCGCCAGCAGACGTGGGCGGCCAAAGGACTCGGCGATCAGGGTGACCCGGCATTCGGCGGCATCGCCCCAGCTCACCGCGATGGGCTCGCGGTCCAGGGCTCTCATACGGGCTACGGCGGGGCACTTCTCGCGGTGGACGGTGACGACGCCGCCGCGTACCGCGAAGCCGGTGACGGCGTCCGGCGGTACGGGCGTACAGCAGCCGGCGAGACGTACCGTCGCGTCCGGCAGATCGACGACGGCGTTCGCGGCCGCCCGCCGGTCGGCGGTCACGGGGGCGGGCCGGCGGGGGGCGGCCGCGGGCACCTTCGTCCCCTCCGGATTCGCCTCGAGCCAGGCGGTGATGGCGATGCGCGCGGCGGGTGTGCGGGCATGATCGAGCCAGTCGGGCGACGGGCCGGAAGCGGAGTCCTGGGCGAGCAGCAGATGCACAGTGTCGCCGTCGCTCAGCACCGTACTGAGCGTCGCGAGGCGGCCGTTGACGCGTGCGCCGATACAGGCGTGCGCCTCCTCGCCGTACTGCGCGTACGCGGCGTCCACGCAGCTCGCGCCGACCGGCAGTCCGAGCATGCCCCCGTCGGCGCGGAAGACGGTGATCTCCCGGTCCTGTGCCAGATCGGCACGCAGGGAGGTCCAGAAAGTGTCGGGGTCGGGGGTGGACTGCTGCCACTCCAGGAGGCGGGAGAGCCAGCCGGGCCGGGTGGGGTCGGCGCGCTCGCCGTCGGCCGGTTCTGCCCCTTCGACAGGTTCCAGGGGTACGTATGGGTTGCCGAGTGCGATCACTCCGGCCTCGGCGACCTTGTGCATCTGGTGCGTACGGATGAGGACTTCGGTGGCGGCGCCGTCCGTTCCCGCGACGGCGGTGTGCAGCGACTGGTACAGGTTGAACTTGGGGGCGGCGATGAAGTCCTTGAACTCGGAGATCACCGGGGTGAAACAGGTGTGCAGCTCGCCCAGGACGCCATAGCAGTCGGCATCCTCGCCGACGAGCACCAGCAGCCGGCCGAAGTCCGTGCCGCGCATCTCGCCGCGCTTGCGCCGCGCGCGGTGCACGGAGACGAAGTGGCGTGGTCTGATGAGGACTTCGGCGGGGATACCGGCGTCCCGCAGCACCGCCTTGAAGTCCTCCGCGGTGGCGGAGAGGGCATCACTCGCGCCGGCGTTGTCGGCGATGAGGGCGCGGGTGCGTTCGTACTCCTTGGGATGGAGGATCGCGAAGACCAGGTCCTCCAGCTCGGTCTTGAGCGCCTGTACACCGAGCCGTTCGGCGAGGGGGATGAGGACGTCGCGGGTGACCTTGGCGATACGAGCCTGTTTCTCGGGTCGCATGACGCCGAGCGTGCGCATGTTGTGCAGCCGGTCGGCGAGTTTGATCGACATGACGCGGACGTCGTTGCCGGTGGCGACGAGCATCTTGCGGAACGTCTCGGGTTCAGCGGCCGCGCCGTAGTCGACCTTCTCCAGTTTGGTGACGCCGTCGACCAGATAGCAGACCTCGGCGCCGAACTCGGAACGCACCTGATCGAGCGTCACCTCGGTGTCCTCGACCGTGTCGTGGAGGAGTGAGGCGGTCAATGTCGTGGTCTCGGCGCCCAGTTCGGCGAGGATCAGCGTCACGGCGAGCGGATGCGTGATGTACGGCTCGCCGCTCTTGCGGAACTGTCCGCGGTGGGAGGACTCGGCCAGGACGTACGCCTTGCGCAGGATGGCGAGGTCGGCGTCGGGATGGTGTGCGCGGTGCGCCTCGGCGACATGGCCGATCGCGTCCGGCAGCCGGTCCCGGGCGGCAGGCCCCAGGAGCGCGGCGCGGCCCAGCCTGCGGAGGTCGATCCTGGGACGGCCGCGCCTGCGGCTGTGGGCACCAGGGTTGGTGGCCTCTGCACTCATGGGGCACCTCCGGCAGCTTCGACCGGCGGTGGAAAGGGCAGGCGTGCACTCCGTGCCGGTGCTTGATGCTACCGAGCCCACCACGTGGCGGAGTCCGGCTCTCGCTCAGCGTGAAACGGATCACCCATTCGAGCGAAGCTCTATGCGATCACGGTTTCGGGCACAGCCAGGAAGGCCGGTTCGATGCAACCCTCGGCGACGATGACGGCGGGGCCTGTCATCTCGATCTCGCCGTCCGGCCGCTCCGTGATCACCACCCGTCCGCCGGGAAGATCCACGGTGTAGGTGACCGAGACGCCGGTGACCGAGGGGTCCGCGCCGTCCCTGCGGGCGGCCGCGACGGCGACGGCGCACGCCCCCGTGCCGCAGGAGCGGGTCTCGCCGGAGCCGCGCTCGTGCACGCGCATGGCGACGTGACGCTCACCGCGGTCGACGACGAACTCGACGTTCACGCCGTCCGGGTAGACCGACGCCGGGCTGAAGGGCGGTGCGGAGAACAGATTCCCTGCGTGGTCCAGGTCGTCGACGAAGGCCACCGCGTGCGGATTGCCCATGTTGATGTTCCGGGCGGGCCAGCTGCGGCCGTCGACAGTGACCGTGACGCCGTCCTCGGGGAGCAGCGCGCGCCCCATGGAGACCGTGACGTCGCCCTCTTTTGCGAGGTGGACCTTCTTGACGCCGCCGCGGGTAGCGACTGCCAGGTCGCCCGCCTCGGCATGGCCCGCCCGCTCGAGGTAGCGGGCAAAAACCCTTACGCCGTTGCCGCACATCTCGGCGATCGAACCGTCGGCATTGCGATAGTCCATGAACCACTCGGCTTCGTCCGCCATGGCACGCGCCTCGGGGTGAGCCGCGGACCGTACGACATGCAGCAGACCGTCACCGCCGATGCCGGCCCGGCGGTCGCAGAGCCTGGCGACGGCTGATGCGGGCAGGTCGATGCCGTTGTCCGGGTCAGGGACGATCACGAAGTCGTTCTCGGTCCCGTGGCCCTTGAGGAAGGCGATCGGCGCGGTGTGCGGAGTGTTCACGCCGTCCATCGTACGAGGACGGCCGGGCCGGCATCAGCGCAGGCGTGCCACGCGCCAGACGGCGAGCGCGACGATCGCCACTCCCACGCCGACGTACAGGGCCATGACCCGCCAGTCGGGGCGCTCCCCGGAGCCACGGGCCGGCAGTCCGGGCCAGGTGTGGCCCACGCGGCGGGCCGCCATCACGCCCCAGCCGGCGGCGCAGCAGCTGATCAGCAGTCCCAGCATGGCGACGACCGCTCCGCCGTCGCCGGTGCCGAAGGCGAGGGGGAAGGCGAACATCAGGGAGCCGATCGCGGCGAGCATCACGATGGGAGCGAGCTGCCAGATCCTCAGCCTGCGCTGCGGGCGCAGCTCGACCTCGACCTCGACCGCGATCACGTCCTGCTCGTCAGGCCCGTCGGGACTCAGACGTGACGCGCTGTCCGCTGCGTCCCGTCTTCCCTGCTCCGTGTCGCGAGGGCCGGCCTCCATCGCCACGCGCCCTCCCAACTCGGACTTCACGTCGATCGATGCTCGATGATGGCACGCTCCAGGGCGCCGAAATGGCTGGCAGAGCGTCCCGATGCCATCACGTGATCAGGCTGTGACCGCTCGTTCGACCAACGTCAGCGCCTGATGCGGAAGTTCCTCCCTGTGCTGGGCGGCGCCGCTCAGCCAGTGCACCCGCGGGTCTCGACGGAACCAGGAGTCCTGGCGGCGTGCGAAGCGTTTCGTGGCGCGCACGGTCTCCTCGCGCGCCTCCTGGTCGGTGCACTCCCCCGCGAGCGCCGTGAGCACCTGCTGGTACCCGAGCGCACGCGAGGCCGTGCGCCCCTGGCGCAGACCTTGCGCCTCCAGTACACGGACTTCGTCGACGAGACCCGCCTCCCACATCCGGTCGACGCGCAGCGTGATGCGCTCGTCGAGTTCGGGGCGTGCGACGTCGACGCCGATCTGGACGGTGTCGTACACGGCGTCATGGCCGGGCAGGTTGGCGGTGAAGGGCTTGCCGGTGATCTCGATGACCTCGAGCGCCCGGACGATGCGGCGGCCGTTGCTGGGCAGGATCGCGCTGCCTGCCTCCGGGTCGGCGGTGGCGAGCCGGGCGTGCAGCGCGCCGGAGCCGTGCTGTGTCAGCTCCCCCTCGAGCCGGGCACGGATCTCCGGGTCGGTGCCGGGGAATTCGAGGGCGTCGATGGCACCTCGGACGTAGAGCCCGGAGCCGCCGACGAGCACGGGCGTACGGCCTTCGGCGAGCAGCCGGTCGATCTCCGCCCTGGCCAGCCGCTGGTACTCGGCGACGCTCGCGGCTTCGGTGACGTCCCAGATGTCCAGGAGCCGGTGCGGGACGCCACCGCGTTCGTCGGGCGTCAGCTTGGCGGTACCGATGTCCATCCCTCGGTAGAGCTGCATGGAGTCGGCGTTGACGACTTCACCGCCCAACCGCTGGGCCAGGAAAACGCCCAGATCGGACTTTCCGGCCGCTGTAGGACCGACGATGGCGATGACCCGCGGTGCGGGAGCTGCACTTCTCACTGCCCCAGTCTCGCAAACCCGTGGGGATGTCCCCGAACGAGCGAGGTGACGGCACAGGGGCGGGTTCGTTGCCTGTTACGAGGTTCCGAACGCCGGTTTTTGGGCCGGTGCCCGTGGGCGGCGCAATGAGACGCCGCGGGCGGCACGGAACTTCGCCCACACGAGTAGGCTATGGAGTAAATATGGGTGTTTTTTCACGATTTCGTCGCAAGTCCAAGACGGCTGCCGAGGCGTCAACCGAGGAGGCAGCGGTCAGCACTCTGACAGCCGAGCCCTCGGCCGAGGCCGATTCCGGGTCCGAGGCGTCGAAGGACGCGGCGCCCGAGGTCACCGAAGCCGGAGCGGGCGAGGTTGCCGAGGCCACCGAGACCACGGCAGCCGAAGGGGTGGAGATTCCGAAGCAGCAGTCGGCCGAGGAGGCAGCGGACAACGAGGCCGGAGAGAGCGCCCGCAAGTAGTCCCTGGCGAGGGAAGCACGAGGGAAGGTGACCCATGAGCCTCATGGACACGCTGAAGGCAAAGCTCGGCCCGGCCAAGGAGAAGATGTCCGACCTCGCGCACCAGCACGGGGGCAAGATCGAGCACGGTCTGGAAAGAGCCGCTAAGACGGTCGATCAAAAGACCAAGGGCAAGTACAGCAGCAAGATCGAGACTGGCACCGGCAAAGCCAAGAACGCCCTGGGCCGCATCTCCCACAGGGACGACGGCACGACGCCGCCGGCTTCCTGACATCACCGGCGGGCGGCCGCGGAACCATCGCTCCGCGGCCACCCGCCGATGTACGTCCGCTACGACCAGGCGGCGACGAAGTAGCCGACGCCGTACGGGGCGTCCTCGTACAGCAGTTGCCCGGCCAGTCCCGCGGTCTCGGCGGCTCCCGCGAGCACCTGCCACGGAGCGCGGCCCGCCGCCTTGAGTTCGTACGCCAGTGACTCGTCCAGCGCCTTGAGCGCCCCGACGTCGGCGGCGCCCAGCGCACGGGCGGTCTGTGCGTCGAAGTCCGCGGCCCGCTCGTCGAGGTAGCCGGGGGCCTTGAGCGTGCGGCAGGCGCTGCCGTCACCCATCACCAGCAGGGCGACGCGCTCCGCCCGGGCGGCGAGTTCCCGTCCGACGGCCTCGCAGCGTTCAGCGGCGAGCAGCTCACCGACACCGAGGCCTTCCACCGGGCCGTCCGCCCACTGGACGCGGGTGAGCAGCCACGCGCCGACAGCCAGCGAGGGCGGCAACGGCCGTTCCTGGGCCTTGCCCGCTCCCAGCCGTACCTCGAGGTCCACACCGAACCCGTGGAAGGAACCGGTCGCGCCCGCGGCGTACGGGCCGCGGCCGTCCCGCTCGGCGGGTCCGAGCACGACCAGCAGATCGGGCCGGGCCGCGGCGAGCACACCGAGAGCATCGGCACACGCGGTCCGCGCGGCATCGAGTTCCGGGGCGGCCCCGGCGGCGACATCCGGGACCAGCAGCGGCGGGCAGGGGCAGACGGCTGCGGCGACAAGCATGATCGGCAGCCTAGTCCGTGCTCCGCCCGTCACTCTGTCCAGCTGTCCGTCGCTCCGTCCAGCTGTCCGTCGCTCTGTCCAGCTGTCCGTCGCTCTGTCCAGCTGCCCGTCGTCTTCGGGCGGGGGTCCGTCAGTCGCAGCCGCACCCGGGCGCCTGAGCGGCCGGCAGCGGCTCCGGTGCACCGATCTTCGGCAGGCCCAGCATCACGCCGGCCGGCTTCGCGGCCGCCGCGGCATTGCGCTTCGCCCAGGCATCGCCGGCGCGGGTGGGACGTACGGAGTGCACAGCGCCCTCGGCGAGCAGGTGGTGCGGCGCGGCATAGGTGATCTCGACCGTCACCACATCGCCCGGACGCACGTCCTCGTCCGGCTTGGTGAAGTGCACCAGGCGGTTGTCGGGAGCGCGCCCCGAGAGGCGGTGGGTAGCGCCGTCCTTGCGGCCCTCGCCCTCGGCGACCATGACCTGCAGCGTCCGGCCGACCTGCCTTTTGTTCTCCTCCCAGGAGATGTCCTCCTGGAGGGCGACCAGGCGCAGATAGCGCTCCTGGACGACTTCCTTGGAGATCTGGCCCTCCATGGTCGCCGCCGGAGTGCCGGGGCGCTTGGAGTACTGGAAGGTGAAGGCGTTCGCGAAGCGCGCCTCGCGCACCGTGTGCATCGTCTGCTCGAAGTCCTCCTCGGTCTCGCCGGGGAAGCCCACGATGATGTCGGTGGAGATGGCGGCGTGCGGAATGGCCGCGCGCACCTTCTCGATGATTCCGAGGAAACGCTCCTGCCGGTACGAGCGGCGCATCGCCTTCAGGATCGTGTCCGAACCGGACTGCAGCGGCATGTGCAGCTGCGGCATGACGTTCGGGGTTTCGGCCATCGCCGCGATCACGTCGTCGGTGAAGTCACGCGGGTGCGGCGAGGTGAAGCGGACCCGCTCCAGACCGTCGATCTTTCCGCAGGCGCGCAGCAGCTTGGAGAACGCCTCGCGGTCTCCTATGTCGGAGCCGTACGCGTTGACGTTCTGGCCGAGCAGGGTGATCTCGGAAACGCCCTCGGCGACGAGCGCCTCGACCTCGGCCAGGATGTCGCCGGGCCGGCGGTCCTTCTCCTTGCCGCGCAGCGCCGGGACGATACAGAAGGTGCAGGTGTTGTTGCAGCCGACCGAGATGGAGACCCACGCCGCGTACGCGGACTCACGGCGGGTCGGCAGCGTCGAGGGGAAGGCCTCGAGCGACTCCGCGATCTCGACCTGCGCCTCTTCCTGGATGCGTGCGCGCTCCAGCAGCACCGGCAGCTTGCCGATGTTGTGCGTACCGAAGACCACGTCGACCCACGGCGCCCTGGTCACGATGGTGTCGCGGTCCTTCTGGGCCAGGCAGCCGCCGACCGCGATCTGCATCCCGGGCCGCTTGGTCTTCATCGGCGCGAGCCGGCCGAGATTGCCGTACAGCTTGTTGTCGGCGTTCTCCCGCACCGCGCAGGTGTTGAAGACGACGACATCGGCATCACCGTCGGCGCCCTCGGGCGCACGTACATAGCCTGCGTCCTCCAGCAGACCCGACAGCCGCTCGGAGTCGTGGACGTTCATCTGGCACCCGTAGGTGCGCACCTCGTAGGTTTTGGCACTCATCGCGCCCACCAGGGTACGGGGTCGTACCGACGCTCCGCCTCTCCCTTCCGTGAGGGAGGGCCTGGCCATTACAGGGAGTGAGCTGGCAGGATCGCGGCCATGTTCCCGGCCCTCTCCCGCATCAGCCGCCGCCGTGCCCTGCAGGGGTCGGCCGCCGCACTGGTGGTGTTCGGGCTGCTGCTGTGGTGGCTGCTGCCCTTCGGCCAGACCACGCCACGCGGGACGCTGACCTTCAGCACCGGTTCGCAGAGCGGCGTCTATCAGCGGTACGGCGTGCTGTTGAAGGACGCGCTCGCCCACGACCTGCCGGACGTGGAGATAAATCTGCGGACCAGTGAGGGCTCGCAGCAGAATCTCGCGCGGGTGGCCGCGGGCGAAGCGGATTTCACCATCGCCACGGCCGACGCCGTCGCCAAGTACAAGCGGGACGGCAAGCCGGGCGCCGCGCGGCTGCGCGGCTGTGCCCGGCTGTACGACGACTATGTGCAGCTCATCGTGCCGCGCGACTCGCCGGTGATGTCGACCCGCGATCTGCGCGACAAGCGGGTGGGCGTGGGGCAGGAGGGGTCGGGTGTGCGACTGATCGCCGATCGGCTGCTGAGGGCCTCAGGAATCGATCCGACCCGGGACATCACACCGGTCCCGGCCGGGATCGACACGGTGCCGGGGCGGCTCGAAGCCGGCGAGCTCGATGCCTTCTTCTGGTCGGGCGGGCTCCCGACGGCGGCCGTCGAGGAGCTGTCCGAGCGCTTCCGGATCCGGCTGGTCCCGCTTGAGGCCGATCTCATCGAGAAGCTGCACGCCACGGGCGAGGCGACCAGCTACTACCGCTCCGCGGTGATGCCCGCCGACGCCTATCTTCAGGCGCAGAGCGGCCTGCCCGTGCCGACGGTGGCGGTGGCGAATCTGCTGGTCACCACGGACCGGATGGGTCCTGCGATGACCGAGGGCTTCACCCGTACTGTGATCAACAGCCGGGACCGTATCGGCAATACGGTGCACCCTGCCCAGCTGGTGGATCTGCGGACCGCGGTCTACACGGATCCGCTGCCGTTGCATGAAGGCGCCCAGCGCTACTACCGCTCGGTCAAGCCGTAGCCCTGGCTCGGTGCGGCCCGATCACCCCTTGGTCAGGCCGTGGTCCTGACCGATCAGGCCTCATCACTACTCGGCCAGGCCCTCGTCCCCTGTTGATCCGGCCCTCGTCACCGCTCGGTCAGGCCGTAGGAGACGTACGCGGGACGGTGACGGTCACCCGCAGTCCGCGCGGCTCGTGATGCGCGTACCCGATCGAGCCGCCGCCCGCCGCCAGCAGCGCTCGCGAGATGGACAGGCCCAGACCCGAGCCCTTGACGTTCTGGTGGTGGCCGCTGCGCCAGAAGCGGTCACCGATACGGGCCAGCTCCTCGTCGGTCAGGCCCGGACCGCCGTCGGTGATCACGACGGTGGAGGTCTCACCGTTGGAGGCGACCGAGAGCGTGACCTCCTCTCCCGGCGGTGTGAACTTCAGGGCGTTGTCGATCACCGCGTCCAGCGCGCTGGACAGCGCGATCGGATCGGCCCAGGCGGTGACCGCGGCCCCGTGTTCGGTCAGCCGGACGCCCTTCTCCTCGGCCAGGGGGCGCCAGGCCGCGACCCGCTCGGCGGCCAGTTCGCCGATATCGGTGAGCTGGAGATCCGCGGCGGCGTGTTCGGCCAGCGCCAGGTCCAGCAGGTCGTCGAGGACCTGGGCGAGGCGCTTGCCCTCGGTGCGGACCGAGGCGATCTCCTCGTTGCCTTCGGGGAGTTCGAGTGCGAGGAGTTCGATCCGGAGCAGCAGCGCGGCGAGCGGGTTGCGCAGCTGGTGGGAGGCGTCGGCGACAAACGCCCGCTGCTGTTCGAGGACTTCTTCCACGTTGTCGGCCATCTCGTTGAACGAGCGGGCCAGGCGCCGGAGTTCCGGCGGCCCGCTCGCGGCCGCGACACGTGAGTTCATCTGCCCGGTCGCGATGTCGTGTGTGGCCGCGTCCAGGATGCGTACGGGCCGCAGTACCCAGCCCGTGAGGCGGAAGGCGGCGCCGACGGCCAGCAGCATCGCCGCGCACTCCCCGGCCACGATCACCAGCCAGCCCTGCAGTACGCGTGAACGCAGCTGGCCGGTGGGGGAATCGGTGAATACGACGGCCATGACGTCCCCGTCCCGGACGACCGGTGAGGCGACGACAAGTCGGCCGCCCTGCTGCCACGGCCAGACCTGGGGCGGGTCCTGGCTGCGCCGCCCCGAGAGCGCTTCTTCGAACGCCTCGCGGCCCTGGCCACTCGACGGCACGGACCAGGTCTCGGGGGCGCGCGCCATGGCCTCGCCGTCGCGGTAGAAGACGCCCGCCCTGATGCCGTACGTGTCGTGGAAGCGGTCGAGCTGCTCCTGGAGCGTGGAGCGCCGCTCGTCCACACCCGAGCGTTCGGTGACGAACTGCGCGAGCGCCGCGAAGCGCACCGTGTCGTCGATCCGGTCGACGACGACCCGCTGCTGCTGTGCGGCGGCGACGCTCACGGCGAGCGGGAAGCCGAGCGCGAGCAGCACGCCCGCCATGAGGACGATGAGCAGCGGAAGAAGTCGAGTACGCACAGGGGGTTACGGGCCTTACGCGCCGACGGGGGCAACGAGCCGGTAGCCGACGCCGCGCACGGTCTCGATCAGGGCGGGCATGCGGAGCTTGGAGCGCAGGGACGCCACATGCACCTCGAGCGTACGGCCGGTCCCTTCCCAACTGGTCCGCCACACCTCGCTGATGATCTGCTCCCGGCGGAAGACGACGCCGGGCCGCTGCGCGAGCAGCGCCAGCAGGTCGAACTCCTTGCGGGTCAGCTGCACCGTCTCACCGTCGACACTGACGCGACGGGTGGGCAGTTCGATGGTGACCGGGCCGAGCCGCAGCGCGTGATCGGCGGCGGCCGCACCGGCCTCGTCTCCGGGCGCGGTGCGCCGGCTGACGGCGTGGATGCGCGCGAGCAGCTCACCGGTGTCGTACGGCTTGACGACGTAGTCGTCGGCCCCAAGGTTGAGCCCGTGTATCCGGGAGCGGACGTCGGCCCGCGCGGTCACCATGATCACAGGGGTCGAAGTGAGCTTCCTGATCTTGCCGCAGACCTGGTAGCCGTCCTGGTCGGGCAGCCCGAGATCCAGCAGTACGACCCCGAAGGGCGGCTTGTGCGGATGCGTCGCGGGCAGCACGGCGCGCAGCGCCTCCTCGCCGTTGCGAGCGTGCACCACTTCAAAGCCGTGCCGCGCGAGCACGGCGGAGAGGGCGGCGGCGACATGGTCGTCGTCCTCGACGAGCAGCAGTCTCATGGCCCCCCTTCGGTCGTGCGGTCGTCCGATGTACCTGGGCATCAAGGACGATTGTCGCCCGAGGAGTCAAGGGGCACCCCGGGACACCGGGGTTTCCGTTACCCACCCGGTACGCCGACCACCTCCCTCTTCACGCATAGTGTCCGGTTGCAGCCGGATCGTTATGCTCAATTTCCGCTCAGATGTAATGACGCTGGTCGCACTAGGTGAATAGGGTCCTGCCAACCGAGGAGGACGGAGCAAGAAGCCGATGAGCGGAGTTTCAGTGACCAAGGGCGCCGAGGACGCTGTGCCCACCGCGGGCGACCTGGTCGTGCTGAGCAACGTCAACAAGCACTTCGGCGCGCTGCATGTGCTCCAGGACATCGACCTGACCATCGCCCGTGGCGAGGTCGTGGTCGTCATCGGGCCCTCCGGGTCCGGGAAGTCCACGCTGTGCCGCACGATCAACCGCTTGGAGACGATCGACTCTGGCGCGATCTCGATCGACGGCAAGCCGCTGCCGGATGAGGGCAAGGAGCTAGCCAGGCTGCGTGCCGACGTCGGGATGGTCTTCCAGTCGTTCAACCTCTTCGCGCACAAGACGGTGCTCGAGAACGTGATGCTGGGCCAGCTCAAGGTCCGCAAGATGAGCAAGAAGGCTGCCGAGGACAAGGCCCGCGCCCTGCTCGACCGGGTCGGCGTGGCCACGCAGGCCGACAAGTACCCGTCCCAGCTCTCCGGTGGTCAGCAGCAACGCGTCGCCATCGCACGCGCGTTGGCGATGGATCCCAAAGTGATGCTCTTCGACGAGCCGACCTCTGCACTCGACCCCGAGATGATCAATGAGGTGCTGGAGGTCATGCAGCAGCTCGCCAGGGACGGCATGACGATGGTCGTCGTCACCCATGAGATGGGCTTCGCGCGCTCGGCCGCCAACCGGGTCGTGTTCATGGCCGACGGCAAGATCGTCGAAGAGGCCACGCCCGACAACTTCTTCAGCAACCCGCGCAGTGACCGCGCCAAGGACTTCCTGTCGAAGATCCTGCACCACTGAGTTCCGGACCTGCTGATCACCCACATCACGTCAACACGAGGGAAGACCATGATGCTTCGCAAGGTCACCGCTGCTTCGGCCGCTGTGCTCGCACTCGCTCTGAGCGCCACCGCCTGTGGCTCCAACGACAAGGACGGCGACTCGGCCGGCGGGGGCGGCAAGAAGATCACGATCGGCATCAAGATCGACCAGCCGGGCATCGGCCTGAAGACGCCCGACGGCAAGTACACCGGCTTCGATGTCGACGTCGCCACGTACATCGCCAAGGAGCTTGGCTACGACGCCAAGGACATCACCTTCAAGGAGACGAAGAGCGCCGACCGCGAGACGGCGATCGAGCGCGGGGACGTCAAGTTCATCGCCGCTTCCTACTCGATCAATGACAAGCGCCTGGCGAAGGTCGACTTCGCCGGCCCGTACCTGCTGGCCCACCAGGACATCCTGGTCCGCGCCGACGAGAGCTCGATCAAGTCCCCCGCGGACCTGAACAACAAGAAGCTCTGCTCGGTCACCGGCTCGACCTCCGCGACGAACGTCAAGGAGAAGCTCGCGCCGAAGGCAGACCTGCAGGAGTACGGCGGCTACTCCGAGTGCCTCACCGGCCTGGAGAACAAGGCCGTTGACGCGCTCACCACCGACGACTCCATCCTGGCCGGCTACGCCTCGAAGAAGGAGTTCCAGGGCAAGTTCAAGCTGGCCGGCTTCAAGATGAGCAACGAGAACTACGGCATCGGCCTGAAGAAGGGCGACGCCGACCTCAAGAAGAAGATCGACGCCGCGCTGACCAAGATGGTCTCGGACGGCTCCTGGGAAAAGGCCGTGAAGGCCAACTTCGGTCCGGCCGGCTACAAGAACGAGCCCGCCCCGAAGATCGGCAACATCGTCAAGTAGTGCAGCAGGGCTGACGAGGCGCGCCGCCACTGAGGGCGGCGCGCCGAGCCCTCCCACAGGCGGAAGCGCGGGAGATCGTGTTCGACTTTCTTGAAGGTTACGACCTACTGGGGGCCTTCTGGGTGACGGTGAAACTCGCCGTCTACTCCGGCCTCGGTTCCCTGATATGGGGAACGCTGCTGGCCGGCATGCGGGTCAGCCCGGTCCCCCTGATGCGCGGTTTCGGTACCGCCTATGTGAACGTTGTCCGTAACATACCCCTGACCATCATCATCGTCTTCACGTCGCTGGGCCTGTTCCAGACACTCGGCGTCAGCCTCGGCGCCGAAGACTTCAAGGACGTCAACTTCAGGCTCGCGGTGCTCGGCCTGACTCTCTACACCGCCGCCTTCGTGTGCGAGGCGCTGCGGTCCGGCATCAACACGGTGCCCGTCGGCCAGGCAGAGGCCGCACGCGCCCTCGGTCTGAGCTTCTCCCAGGTACTGCGGCTCGTCATCCTCCCGCAGGCCTTCCGGTCGGTCGTCAATCCGCTGGCCAATGTGCTGATCGCGCTGACCAAGAACACCACCGTCGCCGCCGCGATCGGCGTGGTCGAGGCCGCGAACCTGATGAAGACCATGATCGAGGCGGAGGCCCAACTCCTGCTGATCTCCGCTGTCTTCGCGTTCGGATTCATCTGCCTGACCCTCCCGACCGGCCTGATCCTCGGCTGGGTGAGCAAGAAGGTGGCGGTGAAGCGATGACTTCCGTCCTGTATGACGCGCAGGGGCCCCGCGCCAAGCAGCGCAACATTCTCTACACGGTGCTGTTCCTGGTCGTTCTCGCGGCCGTGGCGTGGTGGGTGTACGACAGCCTCAACGCCAAGCACCAGCTCGACTGGATCAAGTGGGAGCCCTTCTTCACGAGTTCCCAGCCGTGGGAGACGTACCTCTGGCCGGGGCTTCAGGAGACCCTGAAGGCGGCGAGCCTCGCCCTGGTGATCGCGCTGCCGCTCGGAGCGCTCTTCGGCATCGGCCGGCTCTCCGACCACCGGTGGGTGCGGATTCCGTCCGGCGCCGTCGTGGAGTTCTTCCGCGCCATCCCGGTACTCATCCTGATGATCACCGCGAACGAGGCGTACTCCGAGTACACCGACATCAGCAGCGAAATGCGTCCGCTGTACGCCGTGGTCACGGGACTTGTTCTCTACAACGCCTCGGTGCTGGCCGAGATCGTACGAGCCGGGATCCTGTCCCTCCCGCGGGGTCAGACCGACGCGGCCAAGGCGATCGGCATGCGCAAGGGCCAGACCATGCGCCATGTGCTGCTGCCGCAGTCCGTGACGGCCATGCTCCCCGCGATCGTCAGCCAGATCGTCGTCATCGTGAAGGACACCGCCCTCGGCGGCGCGGTCCTCACCTTCTCCGAACTGCTGGCGTCGGTCCGGCCGATGAGTGCGAACTACGGCGCGAACACCATCGCCTGCTTCACCGTCATCGCCGTGATCTACATCGCGTTGAACTTCACGCTCACCTCGTTCGCGAGCTGGCTGGAGGGACGGCTACGGCGCGGCAAGAAGAGCACAGGTGCGGTACTGGGCCCCGGAAGCGTCGAGGCGGCCGGAGGCACCGCCCCGATCTCGGTGTCGGGTGACTTCAAGTCCGGCGCCGGAGGCGGCGGCATCTGACGGTACGGATCCACAGGCTCCACGGGGGCGGCGGCGCGGTTGCGTCGCCGCCCCTGTCACTTGACGAGGGAACCCGCAGTGGGTTGCATACGTTCTGTGATCGCGTACCGGGCTCCCACCGCACCGTCCCGCACGACCCTTCGGGCCCGAGGAGTCACGCCGTGGACCCGGTGATCATCGTCGGCGCCGGGCCCGTCGGGCTGACGCTCTCCCTGGCCCTTGCCACACAAGGTGTCCCCTCCGTCGTACTTGACGAGGGCACGGGCAAGGACGAGCCGCGCCCCGCGCGTACGGTCGTACTGCGGCCCGACACGGCGGCCATGGTCGAGCGGCTCGGCTGCACCACCGTCCGTGACGAAGGAGCCCGCTGGACCGGCTGGCGCTCGATGCGGCGCAAGCAGGACGTACGGCAGCTCGTGCTCGGCGACGACGGCGCGCCGACGCCGCTGCACATCCCCCAGCACGCCCTCACGCGCGGACTGCGGAACGCCGTCGCCGGACACCAGTTGGTCCGGCTCGTCACCGACAGTCGCCTCGACTCGCTGGAGCAGGACGCGAGCGGGGTCGGCGTGCACACCCGCGGGCCCGGTGCGACCTGGTGGCGCGGAAGCCATCTGGTCGGCTGTGACGGCGCCAGGTCCACGGTCCGCAAGCTTCTGGGCATCCGCTTCCCGGGGCGTACGGCGGTGGAACGGCATGCCGTCGCCGCCCTGCGTACCGAACTTCCCTGGCCCGACGAGGCGTTGCTGCACCGCCAGCCGCCGTGGCGAACGGGCGGCGACGAGGTCACGGCCCGCCCGCTGCCTGACGGCGTCTGGCGTCTCGACTGGCTGCTGCCGCCCCGCGGCGAACTGGTCACCCCCGACACCCTGGTAGCGCGGTTGCGGGACACCCTGGCCGGCTGGTGCGGTGAGACACCTCCGTACGAACTGCTCGACACCGGCGTCTACACGCTGCACCACCGGCTCGCCCGGCGCTGGCGCGTGGACCGGGCCTTCCTCGCGGGCGACGCCGCCCATCTGCTCGGCGCGCTCGGCACCCAGGGCCTCGACGAAGGCCTGCGGGACGCCGACAACCTGGCGTGGAAGCTGGCGCACATCTGGCACCACGGCCCGTCCGAGCCACTGCTCGACAGCTATCAGGCCGAGCGGCGCGCCGCCGTCGCCGCACGGCTGCGCGCCGCCGACCAGTCGCTGCCGATACTGCGTGGCGGCAGCGCGCTGCGCACGTACCTCCCGGGCACCGCGCGCGGACACGACACCCTGCTCACCGACGGCCATCTGGGGCACGGCCCACTGGGTGCGCCCCCCGTATACACGCACTCCCCCCTCGCACCCGAGTACGCCGACTCACAGACGCTCGTCGGTACGGAGGCGGGCGCGCCGGTCGCGGATGTACGGGTGACCGTGCCCGACGGAGCCAGCGCACGGCTGCGGGACCGGCTGGGGCGGGGGCAGCTGCTGGTGGTGCTGGTCGCGCCGGGTACCGGGGTGTGGGACCGGCGGCACTGGGTGAGCGCGGGCGTGATGCCGCGACTGGCGGCGGCGGTCACCGCGCTGCCGGTGCGGGCGGAGCTGCTGGTGACGGAGAGCTACCCGGGCGCGTCCGCGCACACCGTGCTGCTGGTGCGGCCCGACGGTCACCTGGTTGCGTCGTTCACGGGGGTGCGGCCCGCGGAGCTGTACTCGGCGGCGGACGCGGCACGTGGCGGCGCTCCCTCAGCGGTACGCAGTGACCGCACTGCGGACATCAATTGACGCTCAAGGACCGGCATGGTGTACTCCGGAGCGTGACCGACACCAATGTGCGCCTGTGGCGGAGGGTCCATATGGACCTCGTCCGCTATGCGGGCTGCGTGTGTCGTCCGTCCTGCTGAATTCGCCTACCTCACGCGCCGTGGCCCGCTGAGCCCGCGCGCTCTCCTGCGAACTCCCAGGACGGTTTCCGTGTCCCAGCCTGTCTCTGCCCCTGTCACCACCCGTGACCCGAGCGCGCCGACCGCCGCCGAGCTGCTCGACTTCGTGACGCGCTCCGCCGCCGACAAGAACCTCATCGCCTCGCTGCCACTCGATCCCGAGGGCCGTACCTGGGTACGGCTCGAGGGTCCGGGCGGCAGTGAGGCCTGGCTGATCGGCTGGCCGCCGGGCACGGGCACCGGCTGGCACGACCACGCGGAATCGTTCGGCGCGTTCGCCACGGCCGAGGGCGAGCTCAAGGAGAACGCACTCGCCGTGCGGCTGCCCGCGAGTGGATGGAAGACCCTGGAACTGGACGAAGGGGTCGACCGCGAGCGGCAGTTCGCGGCGGGCAGCAGCCGGGCCTTCGGGACGCACCATGTGCACGAGGTGCTGAACGAGTCGGTCGCCGAGCATGCCGTGTCGGTCCATGCGTACTATCCGCCACTGCCGCTGATCCGGCGCTTCAGCCGGTCCGGCCCGGTGCTCCGTCTTGAGCAGGTCGAGCGTCCCGAGGACTGGCAGTGAGCGAGCGGATCGGGATCGACGAGCTTCTGGAGCGGATGCGGGAGCACCTGGACCGGGTCGAGCCGAAGGAAGCTTTTGACGCGGCTGCCGGCGGGGCGCTGCTGGTGGACATCCGGTATGCGGCGCTGCGCGAGCGGGACGGGCTGATTCCCGGTGCGCTGGTCGTGGAACGCAATGAGCTGGAGTGGCGGCTGGACCCGCAGGGCAGCCACCGTGCGCCGGAGGCGGTCAGTCATGATCTGCGGGTCGTGATCATCTGCAACGAGGGCTACGCGTCGTCTCTCGCGGCCGTGTCCCTGCGGCAGTTGGGCCTCCACCGCGCGACAGACCTGATCGGCGGCTTCCAGGCGTGGAAGACCGCGGGCCTGCCCGTCGAGCCGTAGGACGTCGGGGCGGCGAGTCGGGCCTGCGGTCCTGCTTGGCGGTGGCCAACTCGGCGGGGTGAGCAGGCCGCCGGGGAAGAAGGCAGCCGCCGGGACCGCGCCGGCTCGCGACCAGGACCAGGCGCGCGTCCGGCGGCGGTTGCCCCGGCGCCGGACGCGGCACAAGCCCAGCGCGGGCACACCACAGGCCACGGGCGCACCGTAGGCCCGGGCGACCGTGAGCCCGGGTGCACCGTAGGGCCGGGTACTCCGTAGGCCCGGGTGCGGCACCCACGGCGGTCCGCGTTAGAAGCCGTCGCCCTCCAGGTCGTCGATGTCCTCGCCCTCTTCTTCCAGGGCGCGCTTGACCACCCGCAGGGCCGTGCCCTCGGGGTACCCCTTGCGGGCGAGCATGCCGGCCAGGCGCCGCAGGCGGCGGTCACGATCGAGGCCGCGGGTGGAGCGGAGTCTGCGGGCGACCAGTTCGCGGGCCGTCTCCTCCTCCTGCTCGGGGTCGAGCTGCCCGACCGCCTCGTCGATCAGTGCGGAGTCCACGCCCTTGGTACGCAGCTCCCGCGCAAGAGCGCGCCGGGCGAGGCCCCGGCCGTGGTGCCGGGACTCCACCCAGGCGTCGGCGAAGGCCGCGTCATTGATCAGACCCACGTCCTCGAAGCGGGAGAGGACCTCCTCGGCCACCTCCGGGGGGATCTCACGCTTGTGCAGCGCGTCCGCGAGCTGCTTGCGCGTACGCGGGGTCCCGGTGAGCAGGCGCAGGCAGATCGCCCGCGCCCGCTCGGCCGGATCCTGGGGCGCCGGCTCCCCTTTCTCGGCCCTCGACGAGGAAGGGGGGCCGCTCTCCGGGTCCGGCCAGTCCGTTCGCCGTGCCACGGGTCAGCTCTTGGGCGCCGAGGCCTTGGTCGCCTTGGTGGCCTTCGCCGCAGGGGCGGGCACCTTCGCCGCGTCCTCGGCGCCCGCGGCACCTGCCGCGTCCGCGCCCGGCTCGGCCGCCGGAGCCTCCGGCCTGACGCCGACGCCCAGCTTCTCCTTGATCTTCTTCTCGATCTCATTGGCGAGATCGGGGTTGTCCTTCAGGAAGTTACGGGCGTTCTCCTTGCCCTGGCCCAGTTGGTCGCCCTCGTACGTGTACCAGGCGCCCGCCTTCCGTACGAAGCCGTTCTCCACACCCATGTCGATCAGGCCGCCCTCGCGGCTGATGCCCTGGCCGTACAGGATGTCGAACTCGGCCTGCTTGAAGGGCGGCGCGACCTTGTTCTTGACGACCTTGACGCGGGTGCGGTTGCCGACCGCGTCCGTGCCGTCCTTCAGGGTCTCGATACGACGGATGTCGAGCCGCACCGAGGCGTAGAACTTCAGCGCCCGGCCACCGGTCGTGGTCTCCGGCGAGCCGAACATCACGCCGATCTTCTCGCGGAGCTGGTTGATGAAGATCGCGGTGGTCTTGGACTGGTTCAGCGCGCTGGTGATCTTCCGGAGCGCCTGGCTCATCAGCCGCGCCTGCAGACCGACGTGCGAGTCGCCCATCTCGCCCTCGATTTCCGCACGCGGCACCAGGGCCGCGACGGAGTCGATGACGATCAGGTCGAGGGCGCCGGAGCGGATGAGCATGTCGACGATCTCGAGCGCCTGCTCGCCGTTGTCCGGCTGGGACAGGATCAGGTTGTCGATGTCGACGCCCAGCTTCTTCGCGTACTCGGGGTCGAGGGCGTGCTCGGCGTCGATGAAGGCCACCGAACCGCCCGCCTTCTGGGCGTTGGCCACGGCGTGCAGTGTGAGGGTGGTCTTACCGGAGGATTCCGGTCCGTAAACCTCCACCACGCGGCCGCGCGGCAGGCCGCCGACGCCGAGCGCGACGTCGAGCGCGGTCGACCCTGTGGGGATGACCTCGATGGGCTCGTTCGGCCGCTCGCCCAGGCGCATCACCGCGCCCTTGCCGAATTGCCGTTCAATCTGTGCGAGCGCGGCGTCCAGCGCCTTCTCGCGGTCGGTTCCTGCCATGGGCTCCACCCGATTTGCTTGAGTCGATCGCTTCACGTCAAAGACGCTAACCCCTGCCACTGACAATGGGCCCCGACGTCCTTCCAGCCTGTGGATAACTCCCGAAAACCGAGGGCCGGAATTCCATGAGAATGGATGTTCGATTTTAGTGTCAAGCGCACCACCCGGCCCGCCGCGCAGCCCGCCGCAGGCCGCTGCCCGCGCGCTCCCGGCGTACCGCGCTTCAGGACACGCCGTCGGTGTCCGCCCCGGCGTCGCGCCCGCCCGAGCCGGCGGCCGGAGCGTTACGGCCCCTTCGCCAGATGTGCCGCACCCGCGCGAACGCCCTTCCGTCGCGCAGCCGGTGGCCATGCACACGCGGATCGTCGGTCACGGTGTACCGCTTCACATACGCGCCGAGGAACGCCTGGAGTGTGGCCACCGCCGGGATCGCGATCAGCGCGCCGACCGCTCCCAGCAGCGCCGTGCCCGCGACAACCGAGCCGAAGGCCACCGCCGGGTGGATGTCGACGGTCTTCGAGGTGAGCTTGGGCTGCAGCACATAGTTCTCGAACTGCTGGTAGATCACGACGAATCCGAGTACCCACAACGCGTACCAGGGGTTGACCGTGAAGGCGATCAGCATCGGCAGCGCACCCGCCAGATACGTACCGATGGTCGGGATGAACTGCGAGACCAGACCGACCCAGACCGCGAGCGCCGGGGCATACGGCACACCCAGGATCTCCAGCAGGATGTAGTGCGCGATGCCGGAGATCAGCGCCATCAGGCCGCGCGAGTAGAGGTAGCCGCCGGTCTTGTCGACCGCGATCTCCCAGGCGCGCAGCACCTCGGTCTGCTTGGCCGGCGGCAGTACGGAGCAGATCGCGCGCCGCAGCCGGGGCCCGTCGGCCGCGAAGTAGAACGAGAACAGGAAGATCGTCAGCAGCTTGAACAGCCCGCCGAGCACGGTGGCGGAGATGTCCAGCACTCCGCTCGCGCTGTTCTGGACGTACTTCCGCAGCCAGTCCGAGCGCAGCAGGCTGTCCTGGACCTCCACCCGGGAGAGCTCGGTGTGGAAGGAGTCGTTGATCCAGCGGATCACCGAGTCCAGGTACTGGGGGAAGTCCTCGACCATGTCGACGATCTGGCCCGCCAGCATCGAGCCGAGCAGAACGATGAAGCCGGCGCCCGCGATCAGTACGGCGAAGAAGACCAGGAAGGTGGCGAGGCCGCGGCGCATACCGCGCGCTGCCATCCGGCCGACCGCCGGTTCGATCGCAAGTGCCAGGAAGAAGGCGATCAGGATATTGATCAGCAGCCCGATGAGCTGGTGGAAGGCCCAGCTGCCGAGCTGGAAGCAGGCGAAGAGCGCCAGCGCGAGCACCATGGCACGCGGCAGCCAGCGGGGCATGCGGCCGGGGCCACCGGGGCCGCCCTCGGGTGCGGGAGGCGGCACGGTCGGCGGGGTCGTGTTCTGAGCGGTCTGCGGCGGCACGTCCTGAGCGGCCATGCCTTCGGCGGCTATGTCCTCAGGAGGCGCGTCCTTCTCGGGCACGTTCTCAGGGGTCACGTCCTGGTCGGTCTTGTCGGTCGGGGCCACGCGGCAAGTGTCGCCCATGGCTGCCGTGGGCCACCGTCCACCCCGTGTGTCACCACTTCTCCCACCGGTTTCCGGCCGCCTCCCGCCACTCCCGTGACCGTGTGCCGCAACCACTCGCCTCAGCGCTTGTCCGCGGGGATTCCGACAGCGGCGCAGACTCCGCGCCACACATCCTTCGTCTCCCAGCCGGCGGCCAGCGCCTCATGGACCGTACGGCCCCCGAGCTCGGCCATCACATGGTCGCGCGCGAAGGAATCGGCGTACGCCTGACCGAAATGGTCCGCCATCCGCTCCCAGAAAATCGTCAACCGCATGACGTCAGTATCCCGCCCCTGGGGTGCAGCGACGTCCGTCCCCCTTACCGAAAGGCATTTCCGCCCTACGGTCTGAACATGGCTGGAACCGGAGCAACCCCCACAACCTCGCCCGCGTCTTCCCTCGCCCGCGCCGAGCACTTCATCTGGCTGACGGCCCGGGTGCTGGAACAGCGGCGGTTCGCGTACCACTTCCTCGGCGGCGGCTCGGACACCGTCGAGACAGCCCTGGCCGCGTACCTCAACCAGGACGGCGGTTACGGCCACGCCCTCGAACCGGATCTGCGCGGCCCCGTCAGCCAGCCGCTGCACACGGCTCACGCCCTGCGCGTCCTCGACTCCATCGGCCGCTGCGGCGGACTGCGCGTGGAGCGGATGTGCCGCTACCTCTCGGAGGTGTCGACGCACGACGGGGCGCTCCCCGCGATCCACCCCTCCCAGCGCGGCTATCCGTCCGCGCCCTTCATCCCGATCGTCGACGACCCGCCGAGCGAGCTGCTCGCGACGGGTCCGGTGGTAGGGCTGCTGCACCGTAATCAGGTGTGGCACGCCTGGCTGTTCCGGGCAACGGACTTCTGCTGGGCCGCCGTCGACGCGCTGGAGAAGTCCCATCCGTACGAGATCGAGGCCGCGGTCGCCTTCCTGGACGGCGCCCCGGACCGCTCGCGCGCGGAGGCCGCCGCGGACCGACTCGGCCGGCTGGTGCGCGAGCAGCGCTTGGCGGTGCTGGACCCGGAGCGGCGCGGCGAGTACCCGGTCGCGCCCGGCTATGCGCCGCAGGAGCACCACTTCCCGTACGACTACGCCCGTACGCCGCAGTCGCTCGCCCGCCCCTGGTTCACGGACGAGGAGATGGCGCGTTCCCTCGATCATCTCGCGGGAGAGCAGCGCGAGGACGGCGGCTGGCCCGTCAACTGGCGCCAGTGGGCACCCGGCACCGTCCTGGAGTCGCGGCCGATCATGACGATCGAGGCACTGCGGACGCTACGGGCGCACGGTCGCGCCATCGGCTGACGCGACCGGCCGCCGTTGTGGGCCCCCTGTGGTCAGCCCCCGAGTGCGCGCGCGCCCGCCGTGACCGCCACCGCCGCCCCGACAACCACCAGGAAGGGGGCACGCAGGACCAGCGCGAGCGCTGCCGCGGCAAGCCCCGCGGCCCGTGCGTCGAGGACGAGGGAGTTGTCGGCGCTGAAGGTCTGCTGTGCGGTGAGCGCGGCCAGCAGGGCGACGGGCAGCAGGGCGGCCAGCCGCTGGACCAGGGGTCGCTCGAGGGCGTCGGCGGGGACGAGCAGTCCGACCAGCTTCACGAGGTAGCAGCCGACGGCGGTCGCCGCGATCGCGATCCAGATGCTCAACGGTCCTCACCCTTCGTGCTGTCCGCCTTCTTGCTCTCTGTCTTCTTACCGTCGTTCTTCATGCCGTCGCTGCTCTTGCTGTCGACGATCGTGCGGCTGTCGGCGATCGTGCGGCCCTTGAACCAGAGGACTGCGGGCGCGGCCAGCGCGGCGACCAGCACCGGCACTCCGGCGGGCAGCACCGGCAGGAACCCGAGCCCCAGGATCACCGCCAGCCCTGCGACAGCCCGCTCGGTCGTCGTACGCAGCATGGGCGCGAGGAGCGCGAGGAAGACCGCAGGTCCTGCGGCGTCCAGACCCCAGGCGTTGGTGTCGCCGATGGCTTCGGCTCCGAGCGCCCCCAGGAGCGTGGTGAGGTTCCACAGCACGTACAGGGTCAGCCCGGTGACGGTGAAGCCGAGGCGCACGGCGCGCCGCGTGGGCTGGGCGAGGGCGACGGCCGTGGTCTCGTCGATGACCCAGTGCGCCGCCAAGGGTCGTACGAAGCGGGGCAGAGCGAGCAGCTGGGACAGCCGGAGTCCGTAGAAGGCGTTGCGTACGCCGAGGAAGAAGGCGCCCGCGGCGGCGGCGAGCGGATTGCCGCCCGCCGCGATCGCACCGACCAGCGCGAACTGCGAGGCGCCGGTGAAAACCAGCAGGCTGAGCGCACAGGTCTGCAGCAGGCTGAGTCCGGATCCCGCGGAGGTCACGCCGAACGCGAAGCCGGACAGGCCGACGGCGATGCCGACGCCGAGCGCATCGCGTACGACGGCCGAGTCCGGCTTGGACCCGGGCTCCGCGGTGGTGCGTATCACTGGGGGAGTCTTCGGGTGACTCTCTGGGGGAGCTGTCTGTTCTGCCACGACGCGGACATTACGCGGGGCGCTCTCGGGTGGTCTTGTACGTTCTTGCGCGCTCCTTGCGGTACGCCCCGGGCGGGACTCCGACGATCCGGGTGAAGTGCCGGTTCAGATGCGGCTGGTCGGTGAAGCCGACGGCGACGGCCGCCTCGGCGGGCGCTGTGCCTGCCTCCAGGAGGTGGCGGGCGCGGCGCACGCGCGCGTCGGTGAGCCAGGTGTGCGGCGGCATGCCGTACTCCGCCTTGAAGGCGCGCAGCAGCGCGAAGGGGCTGGTGCCGAGCTCCTGCGCCAACTGCTCCAGGGAGGGCGGCCCGGCCAACCGCTCCTCGAGGAGCTGCTTGGCGAGGGCGGCGGTGCGGGCACCGGAAGCCGTGGGCGCACGGGAGGGAAGGGCGCTTCCGTGGCGTCTGAGCAGCCGGGCCACGGCGATGCGCAACAGGCTGTCGGCGGCCAGTGCGTTGCCTTCCTCCGCCGCCCGGTGCACCCCGCGGATCAGTTCGGCGGTCTCCGGATCCTCGACGATCGTCTCGGCGAAGCCGGGGGTGCCGCGGAGTGTGGTCACGGCCCCGGCGATGTCGGAGACGAGCTCCACGGAGGGATAGAGGGTGGCGTACGTCCAGCCTTCGGGGACCCCGGCGCGGGCGGCGTGCGGCACCTCCGGGTTGATCATGACGACCGTTCCGGGGCCTGCCCGGATGATTCCGTCCGGCAGGCTCACGTCCTCGAGACCTCCGGTGACCGCGCCGAAGGTGAAGCCCTCGTGGCTGTGGCGCGGAAAGGTGTGCCGGACATAACGGGCACGCAGCAGATCGAGGCCCGGCAGTTCCTCGTACTGCCAGTGCCTCGCCCACTCGTGCGGTATCAGGCGCCCCATGCAGCCATTGTGCTCCGGCGGCATCGCGGCCGACCTGCGCGTCCCCGACCTGGACAGCTGATTGTCAGTGGCGCGGTGCACGATGGAGGGCATGGCCAGGACTGCGCTCGACTCCTTCTCTCCCGCGACCCGAAGCTGGTTCGCGGGGGCCTTCAGCGCGCCCACCGCCGCGCAGGAGGGGGCCTGGGAGGCCATCGGGGAGGGCTCGGACGTGCTGGTCGTGGCCCCGACGGGCTCCGGCAAGACCCTGGCCGCGTTCCTCGCCTCGCTGGACCGTCTCGCGTCGGCGCCGCCGCCGGCGGACGCGAAGATGCGCTGCCGCGTGCTGTACGTCTCACCGCTCAAGGCACTCGCGGTCGACGTCGAGCGCAATCTCCGCAGCCCGCTCACGGGGATCCGCCAGGAGTCCGTGCGGCTCGGGCTGCCGGAGCCCGAGGTGCGGGTCGGTATCCGCTCGGGTGACACCCCGCCCGCCGAGCGGCGTTCGATGGCCACCAAGCCGCCGGACATCCTGATCACCACACCCGAATCGCTGTTCCTGATGCTCACCTCTTCGGCGCGGGACGCGCTGGCGGGCATCGAGACCGTGATCCTTGACGAGGTGCACGCCGTCGCCGGCACGAAGCGGGGCGCGCACCTCGCCGTATCGCTGGAGCGGCTCGACAAGCTGCTGCCGCGCCCGGCACGGCGGATCGGCCTGTCGGCGACGGTACGGCCGGTGGACGAGGTGGCCCGCTACCTGTCGCCCCAGCGCAAGGTGAAGATCGTCCAGCCGCCCTCGGACAAGGAGTTCGACCTGTCGGTGGTCGTTCCGGTCGAGGATCTGGGCGAGTTGGGCGGCTCCCCCGCTTCCGAGGCCTCGTCGTCGCCTTCCGGTAATGGTGAGAAGCCGTCCATCTGGCCGCATGTGGAGGAGCGCATCGCCAACCTCGTCCAGGCGCACCGCTCCACGATTGTCTTCGCCAACTCCCGTCGGCTGGCGGAGCGGTTGTGCAACCGCCTCAATGAGATCGCGTACGAACGCGCCACCGGTGAGGCGATGCCCGAAAAGCCGTCACCGGCCGAGATCATGGCGCAGTCCGGAGCCGCGCGGGGCGCCCCTCCCCTGCTCGCCCGCGCGCACCACGGCTCGGTCTCCAAGGAGCAGCGGGCCCTCGTCGAGGAGGATCTGAAGGCCGGCCGGCTGCCGGCCGTTGTGGCCACCTCCAGCCTGGAGCTGGGAATCGACATGGGCGCGGTCGACCTGGTGATCCAGGTCGAGTCGCCGCCGTCCGTCGCCTCCGGCCTGCAACGGGTCGGCCGGGCCGGCCACCAGGTGGGCGCGGTCTCCACCGGTGTCGTCTTCCCCAAGTACCGAGGCGATCTGGTGCAGGCGGCCGTGGTCACCGAGCGGATGCGCACCGGCTCCATCGAGGCGCTCCGTATCCCGTCCAACCCCCTGGACGTACTGGCACAGCAGCTCGTCGCGATGGTCGCCCTCGACACCTGGCAGGCCGACGATCTGCTGGCGCTGGCCCGCCGGGCTGCCCCGTTCGCCTCGCTGCCCGAGTCGGCCTTCATCGCCGTCCTCGACATGCTCGCCGGACGCTATCCCTCCGATGCCTTCGCCGAGCTCCGTCCCCGCGTGGTCTGGGACCGCGTCGCAGGTACGGTCACGGGCCGCCCGGGCGCGCAGCGCCTCGCCGTCACCTCCGGCGGCACCATTCCCGACCGCGGCCTCTTCGGCGTCTTCCTGGCAGGGGCGGACCCGAAGAAGGGCGGGGGCCGGGTCGGCGAGCTCGACGAGGAGATGGTGTACGAGTCCCGGGTGGGCGATGTCTTCACCTTGGGCACCACCTCCTGGCGGATCGAGGACATCACCCGCGACCGGGTGCTCGTCTCACCCGCCCCCGGCGTGCCGGGCCGGCTCCCGTTCTGGAAGGGCGACCAGCTCGGCCGCCCGCTCGAACTGGGCCGCGCGGTGGGCGCGTTCCTCCGCGAGGTCGGCGGCATGGCCCCCGAGGACGCCCGGCTCCGGCTGCTGGCCGCCGGTCTGGACGCCTGGGCCGCCGACAATGTCCTCAGCTATCTCGACGAGCAGCGCCGGGCCTGCGGCCATGTGCCGGACGACCGGACGATCCTGGTCGAGCGTTTCCGCGATGAGCTGGGCGACTGGCGGGTCGTGATCCACTCCCCCTTCGGGGCACAGGTGCACGCACCGTGGGCGCTCGCGCTCGGTGCCCGGCTCTCCGAGCGGTACGGCATGGATGCTCAGGTCATGCATGCCGACGACGGCATTGTGCTGCGTCTGCCGGACGCGGATCTGATGGGCCTGGACCTCCTCGACCAGGACCCGGTCCACCTCGACACGACGTTCGACAGCGAGCAGGCACCGGTCGGGGCGGCGGACACCGTCTTCGACAAGGGCGAGATCAATCAGATCGTCACCGACCAGGTGGGCGGCTCCGCGCTCTTCGCCTCCCGGTTCCGCGAGTGCGCCGCGCGTGCGCTGCTGCTGCCCAGGCGCAGTCCCGGCAAGCGCACCCCGCTGTGGCAGCAGCGCCAGCGCGCGTCCCAACTGCTGCAGGTGGCGAGCGAGTTCGGGTCCTTCCCGATCGTCCTCGAGGCAGTTCGCGAATGCCTCCAGGATGTCTTCGACGTCCCAGGCCTCACCGAGCTGATGGGTGATATCGAGTCCCGCCGGGTCCGGCTGGTCGAGGTCACCACCCCTGAGCCCTCGCCCTTCGCGCGGTCGCTGCTGTTCGGCTATGTCGCCCAGTTCCTGTACGAGGGGGACTCGCCCCTCGCCGAGCGTCGCGCCGCGGCCCTCTCGCTGGACTCCCGGTTGCTCGCCGAGCTCCTCGGCCAGGCCGAGCTTCGGGAACTGCTCGACGCCGATGTGCTCGCCGTGCTGGAGCAGGAGCTGCAGTGGCTCACCGAGGACCGTCGGATCAAGGACGTGGAGGGAGTCGCCGATCTCCTGCGGATCCTCGGCCCGCTCACCGATGCCGAGCTGGCCGAGCGTGGCGGCGACCCTCAGTGGCCACTGGAACTGGCAGCGTCGCGCCGGGCCATCCGGGTCCGGCTCGCGGGCGTCGAACACTGGGCGGCGGTCGAGGACGCGGGCCGGCTGCGCGACGCACTGGGCACGGCGCTCCCGGTGGGCGTTCCGGAAGCGTTCACCGAGCCGGTCAAGGACCCGCTGGGCGATCTGCTCGCCCGGTTCGCGCGTACGCACGGCCCGTTCACCACGACCCAGGCGGCGGCCCGCTTCGGTCTGGGCACGGCCGTCACGGACGGCGTACTGCAGCGACTCGCGGCGAACGGGCGGGTCGTACAGGGTGAGTTCCACCCTTCCGGTATCGGCCAGGAGTGGTGCGACGCGACCGTGCTGCGCCGGCTGCGCCGCCGCTCGCTGGCAGCTCTGCGCCATGAGCTGGAGCCGGTCCCGCCCGCCGCGCTCGCCACCTTCCTCCCCAAGTGGCAGCACATGGGCAGCAACAGCCTGCGCGGCATCGACGGACTGGCCCGTGCCATCGAGCAGCTCCAGGGTGCCGCGGTCCCCGCCTCCGCTCTCGAGAAGCTGATCATCCCGTCCCGCGTCTCCGGCTACACCCCCGCCCTCCTCGACGAACTCACCACGACGGGCGAGGTCGTGTGGGCCGGAGCGGGCTCGTTGCCCGGCAAGGACGGCTGGATCTCCCTCTTCCTCGCCGACGCCGCCCCGCTGCTCCTCCCTCCGCCTCACCCCCTGGAGCTCACCGCGCTGCACGAGTCCGTCCTGAGCGCCCTCTCCCCCGGCTATGGGCTGTTCTTCCGCCAGATCACCGACCAGGTCCGGGCAACCACACACCCCGACGCCGCCGATGCCCAAGTGGCGGACGCCGTCTGGGATCTGGCCTGGTCCGGCCGGCTCACCAACGACACGCTGGCTCCACTGCGTTCGCTGCTCGGATCGGGCCGCACCGCCGGTTCCACGGCCCACCGTGCCAGGCGGACGGTCCCCCGCGGGCGCTACGGCAGCCTGACGGCGGCCGCCCGCCCTGCCTCCCGTACGGGGCCGCCGACCGTGAGCGGCCGCTGGTCCCTGCTCCCGGCCACCGAGCCGGACCCGACCCACCGGGCACATGCCCTGGCTCGCACGCTCCTCGACCGCCACGGCGTGGTGACCCGGGGCGCGGTGGCGGCCGAGGGCGTGGAAGGGGGCTTCTCCGCGACGTACCGGATCCTCTCGGCATTCGAGGACAGCGGGCAGGCGCGCCGCGGCTATGTCGTGGAGGGGCTCGGCGCGGCCCAGTTCGCGATGGACGGCGCGGTCGACCGCCTCCGGGCGGCGGCCACGGCCAGGGACCGCACCGACGAGCAGACGGCACCCCGCGCCGTGGTGCTGGCCGCCGCTGATCCCGCCAATGCGTACGGGGCCGCTCTGCCCTGGCCCGAGCCGCCGACCGGTGCGGGACACAAGCCCGGGCGCAAGGCCGGCTCGCTGGTCGTCCTCGTCGACGGCGAGCTCACGCTCTACCTGGAGCGCGGCGGCAAGACCCTGCTGGCCTGGGCGACCGAGCCCGACGCCCCCGCCCTGCACGCGGCGTGCGAAGCCCTGGCCAACGCCGCCCGAGCGGGTGCGCTCGGCACCGTCACGGTGGAGCGGGCCAACGGATCACCGGCGCTGACCTCTCCGCTGGCCCGCGCGCTGGAGACCGCGGGCTTCCATGCCACCCCGAGGGGGCTGCGTCTGCGCCCCTGACGACCAGGCCCTGAGCTCCTGAGCCGCTGCCACCGGACCGCTGAGCACGAGCCGCTGACCCCGGCCCGCGATGTCCCGCATCATGGATGCCATGCCCGAAGGAGACACCGTCTGGCAGACCGCCCAGCGCCTGCACACCGCCCTTGCCGGGCAGGTCCTGACCCGGTCCGACCTGCGCGTCCCGCGTTTCGCCACCGCCGATCTCACCGGCCGGGCCGTGCTGGACGTCACCCCGCGCGGCAAGCATCTCCTGACCCGCATCGAGGGCGGCCTCACACTGCACTCGCATCTGCGGATGGACGGCTCCTGGCAGGTGTACGGCTCCGGGGAGCGCTGGCGGGGCGGCCCCACGCACCAGATCCGTGCCATCCTCGGCAACGCCGCGTACACCGCCGTCGGATACCGGCTCCCCGTCCTGGAGCTGCTGCGCACGGCCGACGAGGGGCAGGCCGTGGGCCATCTCGGCCCGGACCTACTCGGGCCCAACTGGGATCCGCACGCCGCTCTGGCCAATCTGCTCGCCGACCCCGCCCGCCCTCTCGGTGAGGCCCTCCTGGACCAGCGCAACCTCGCGGGCATCGGCAATGTCTACAAGTCGGAGCTGGCCTTCCTGGCCAGGGCGACTCCCTGGCTCCCCATCGGCGAGCTGCCCGCCGGCATCCCCGAACGACTCGTCCGTACCGCCCACCGGCTCCTCGAGGCGAACAAGGACCGCCTCGCCCGCCGCACTACGGCCACCGGCGGCACCTCCCGCCCGGACCAGCTGCTGTATGTCTACGGCCGTGAGGGTCACCCCTGCCCCCGCTGCGGCACTCCCATCCGCAAGGCCGACCAGGGCGACGGCAGCCGTGAACGCCCCACCTACTGGTGCCCTCACTGCCAGACGGGGCCCAGTAGTTGACGATCCGTCAGATACGGTCGTACGGTCCCGGCATGGCCCTCAAGGCGTACGACCTCTCCGGCCGCACCGCGTTCGTCACCGGCGCCGCCAGCGGCATCGGCCGCGCGTCCGCCGTCCTCCTCGCCGAGGCGGGTGCCACCGTCCACTGCGCCGACCTCGACGAGAACGGCCTCCACGAGACCCGGGCCCTGATCACCGACGCGGGCGGCGCCGCACACACCCACACCCTCGACGTCACCGACCGTGCCCGGCTCAAGGCCGCAATCGCGAGCATGGACCGGCTCGACGTCATGGCGGCGGTGGCCGGCATCATGCACAGCAGCACGGTCCTGGAGACGAGGGACGAGGATCTCGACCGCGTCCTCACGGTCAACTTCAAAGGGATTCTGTACGCCTGCCAGGAGTCGGCCCACGCCATGATCGCCGCGGGCACCCGCGGCTCCATCGTCACCATGGCCTCGGGTGCCGTCGACGCCGCGAATGCCGGTCTGCTCTGCTACAGCGTGGCCAAAGCGGCGGTGGTGCAGCTCACCAGGACCCTCGCGACCGAGCTCGGGCCGCACTCCATCCGCGTCAACGCCGTCGCCCCCGGCTGGATCCGCACTCCTATGACCGACCGCCACGACGAGGTGCTCCAGCAGAGGGCCGAGGCGACGATGGTCCGGATGTCCCCGCTCCGCCGCGTCGGCGAGCCGGAGGACATCGCCCATACGGTCCTTCATCTGGCGTCCGACGCGTCGTCCTTCACGACGGGCCAGATTCTCCGCCCGAACGGCGGCGTCGCGATGCCATGGTGATCTCGCGGCCGGCCGTCACATGCACCGGAAGCAGACTCAGCCCCCACCCGCCCGCCACCAGCGCGCCCTCGACGAGCCCCGCCTGCTGCGGCACGAGCACCAGCCGCAGCACGGCCCACCACCACAGCCCGCCCGCCACGAGCCCGAGAGCGACCACCGGCACGAGAGCCATCCCACGTACTGCCATGGCTGCCTCCTCCGGCCCACGCTAGACCGGCGCGATCACTGCGGGGAGGGCGCACAGGTGGACAACCCGGCGCACAGCGCGCCGGGCCCCTCACTTCCCATCACTCCAGAGTGCGACGAGTAGCCGAAGTCCGCAGTCCCGGAGGGCATCCTTTGCCGTCACCCTCGGCACGGCCGTCAAAGCCGGGCCGGTCGGCCCGGCTCGGCTCGGCTCGGCTCGGCCACAGCGCATCCGCCTACGCGCTCTCCGCCTGGAACATCCAGGCGTGCTTCTCCAGGTCCGCCGTGAGCCCGATCAGGATGTCCTGGCTCACCGGATCCGGATCACCCGTCGCCGCGATCCGCTCCCGCATCCGCGCGATCACCACGCCCAGCGCGTCCACCAGGATCTGCACGGCGTCCGTGTCCTTGATCCATCCCTCCGGCACCGAGTGGATCGCACTCTGCGCCGCCACCGTCGCGGCCCGCGCGTCCGGTGTCACCCCGACCGCCGACGCCCGCTCGGCAACCGTGTCGGAGTGCATCCGCGCCGTATCCACGACCTCGTCGAGCTGCAGATGGACCGACCTGAAGCGCGGGCCGACCACATTCCAGTGGACCTGCTTCGAAACCAGCGAGAGATCCACCAGGTCCACGAGAGCGCCACGCAGCGCATCGCCGACCGTCTTGAGGTCCACATCGGACAGAGGGCTCTTCACTACAGACATCCGCGTCCTCCACTCGGTTCACAGCTACTGGCTCCGCAGACACCATCCACGATGACACGAACACCCAAAAACGGGCATCCAGGGAATGCGAAAGCCCCGACCAGTACTCGAGTACCAGTCGGGGCTCAGCTCAAACCAAGCCGTACAGGGCCGGACGGATCAGGCGGCGACGACGTCGACCGCCTCCGCAGGCGCCTTGATGGTCACCCGCTCCGTCGGCACACCCGCCACCGACGTCACGGAGACGGAATTGAGCATCGGGCGTACTGGCGCAGGCACCGGTTCGCTCGCCGCTGCCGACTCGGCCAGTTCGGCCAGTGACAGCTCGTCGCTCACTTCGCGCATGAGCTCGGACATCCGTACGTCAAGCGCGTCGCAGATCGCGGAGAGCAGCTCGGAGGAAGCCTCCTTCTGCCCCCGTTCCACCTCGGAGAGATAGCCGAGCGATACTCGGGCGGACGAGGAGACTTCGCGCAGAGTACGGCCCTGGCGCTGGCGCTGCCGACGCAGCACGTCACCCAGCAGGCGACGGAGCAGAATCATCGGTGGCTCCCTCCTCGGACCGCGTAGCCGCATCCTTCACGCCCCACCGTACCGCCTCGTGCCGCGGCCGTGCGGGGAGCGATGTCGTGTTCACTCAGGGCTGCAAACATCAAGTCCCCCCGTTCTGTTCCGTATCCTGTGTCCGCGCCTTCTCGTGCAGTTCGCCGGAGAGCAGCTCGAGCACGCTCCGTACACACTCTCTACGGATTTCCGCCCGGCCACCGTTCAACCGTAGTGCGGCCACTTTCTCCACGCCGTTCGGACCCGCGACGGCCACATAGACCGTCCCGACGGGCTGTCCGTCCTGTGGCTCCGGCCCCGCCACGCCCGTGGTCGCGATACCCCAGCCGGCACCCAGCACGTCCCGCACTCCGGCCGCCATCTGCCGTGCGACCTCGGGATCCACCGCACCGCGCTCGGCCAGGAGGGTCCCGTCGACCCGTAGAACGTCCCTCTTGAGAGTGGTCGCGTACGCCGTGACCGAGCCACGGAAGGACTTCGACGCACCGGGTACGGAGGTGAGCTCGGCGGCCACCAGGCCGCCGGTCAGCGACTCGGCGACGGCAAGCGTCTCGCCGCGCTCGGCGAGCAGCGCCAGCACCCGAGCCGCCGTCTTCACCGTGCGTCCCGCGCTTCCTCCGCCGCCGCGTCCCCTGCGTCCGCGCGCTCCGCGGCGAGCCCCCGGCGCCTCAGCACAATCGCCTGTCGCACATAGTCGAGACCGGTGACCACCGTCAGCACGACGGCGAGCGCCATCACCCAGAAGCGCAGCGTGGCCAGCGGCCCGGTCAGCGCGAGGACGTACATCCCCACCGCCGTGCCCTGCGCCAGCGTCTTCACCTTGCCGCCGCGGCTGGCCGGAATGATCCCGTGACGGATCACCCAGAACCGCATCAGCGTGATCCCGAGCTCACGGAAGAGAATGATCCCGGTCACCCACCACGGCAGATCACCGAGCGCCGACAGGCAGATCAGCCCGGCGGCCATGATCGCCTTGTCGGCGATCGGATCGGCGATCTTCCCGAAGTCGGTGACCAGGTTGTACGTACGTGCCAGATGTCCGTCGAAGATGTCGGTGATCATGGCGACGGCGAAGGCCGCCCACGCCCAGGCACGCCAGGCCGGGTCGTAGCCGCCGTCCTGCAGCATCAGCATGACGAAGCCCGGTACGAGCACCAGCCGCACCATGGTGAGGATGTTGGCGATGTTCCACAGGCTGGCCTGATTGACGGCCGCAGCGCCCAGCTTCCCGCCGGGCGCCGGCCTACCGGTGCCGCCCGCGGATGCCGGCACTCCGGTCATCTGCCCGCCTCCTCATCAAGACACTCGGCCACGAGGTCGACGCCTTCCGTACCCACAACCTTCGCCTCGACCATACGGCCGGGAACAAGTCCCCGGCTCGTGGTGAAGACCACCTGCCCGTCCGTCTCCGGCGCCTGGTGCGCGGCGCGGCCCACCGCACCGTCCTCGCCGTCCACCGACTCGACCAGCACTTCGAGGCTCTCGCCGAGCCGCTCCTCGGCGCGCTGGGCGGTCAGCTCGTCCGCGATCCGCGACAGATGGTCGAGCCGCTCCGCGATCACGTCGGCGTCGAGCTTGTTGTCGTACGAGACAGCCTCGGTGCCGTCCTCGTCGGAGTAGCCGAAGACGCCGATGGCATCCAGGCGCGCCCCGGTGAGGAAGCGTTCCAGCTCGGCGAAGTCCGCCTCCGTCTCGCCGGGGAAGCCGACGATGAAATTGGACCGCACACCGGCCTGCGGTGCCTTGCCGCGGATCGTCTCGAGCAGCTGCAGGAACCGCTCGGTGTCACCGAAGCGCCGCATCGCGCGCAGCACGCCCGGCGCCGAGTGCTGGAACGAGAGGTCGAAGTAGGGCGCGATCTTGGGCGTCGAGGTCAGGACGTCGATCAGCCCGGGCCGCATCTCGGCGGGCTGCAGATAGCTGACCCGCACCCGCTCGATCCCGTTCACCTCGGAGAGCTCCGGAAGCAGCGTCTCCAGCAGACGGATGTCGCCGAGGTCCTTGCCGTACGAGGTGTTGTTCTCGGAGACCAGCATGATCTCCTTCACGCCCTGCTCGGCCAGCCAGCGCGTCTCGCCCAGCACATCGCTGGGCCGGCGCGAGATGAAGGAGCCGCGGAAGGACGGAATGGCGCAGAAGGAGCAGCGCCGGTCACAGCCGGACGCGAGCTTCACCGAGGCGACGGGGCTGGTGCCCAGGCGGCGCCGGAGCGGCGCACGCGGCCCGGACAGCGGAGCGACACCTTCGGGAAGGTCCTCGGGGGCCGGCGTGACCTCCCCGTGCCCGGGCAGCGCCACATCGGTGGCGTCCTGCCGTTCGGCAGGGCTCAGCGGCAGCAGCTTCCGCCGGTCGCGCGGGGTGTGGGAGGCATGGATGCCGCCATTGAGGATGGTCTGCAGTCGGTCGGAGATATCGGCGTAGTCGTCGAAGCCGAGCACCCCGTCCGCCTCGGGCAGGGCCTCGGCGAGCTCCTTGCCGTACCGCTCGGCCATGCAGCCGACGGCGACCACGGCCTGGGTTCTGCCGTGATCCTTCAGATCGTTGGCTTCCAGCAGGGCGTCGACGGAGTCCTTCTTGGCGGCCTCGACAAATCCGCAGGTGTTGACGACTGCGACATCCGCGTCGGAGGCTTCCTCGACGAGCTCCCAGCCGTCCGCTGCCAAGCGGCCTGCCAGCTCCTCCGAGTCCACCTCGTTACGGGCGCAGCCAAGAGTGACAAGGGCGACGGTACGGCGTTCGGGCATGGGCTCAAGACTACTTCGTCCTGACCCACGCCCTGGCCCCGAGGGCTCCCGGGCCTCCGCACGCTCGGGGGCGCACGTCAGCAGCGGCCTGTCAGCCGACCTCGGGGTCGCCCTTCGTGTACGACAGCCGCTCGACCTGACCGGTCTCGAACTGGTCCTCGACCTTCTTGCCGTTCACGAACAGCTCGATCGCCCCGGCGTTGCCGAGGATGAGATCGACCCGCTCGTCGTCCTGGAAGGTCCTGGACTCGCCCTTGAGCAGCGTCCCGTCGAAGAGCAGCTTGCCGTTGTGCGACTTGGCGGAGATCCAGCTCTTGTCGTCCAGGACGGAGAGCTTCACCGTCACCTTGTCCTTCGGCACCGCCGCGATGGCGCTGTCCGAGGGATCGGGCTTGGGGTCGGCGGGCTTGCTCGTGGACTTGGCCGGGCTGGGCTTCTCCTCGGGCGCCGGCCCCTCCGCGACATGGCTGCCCTTGCCGCCGTCGTCCGCGCCGTTGAAGAGCGTGAAGCCGACGAAGCCGATCACGGCGACGATCGCGGCGACCATGGCGGCCGTCCAGTTGGGGCGGCGCCGTTCCGGGCGGATGCGCTCGGCCTCGAAGAGCGGCGCGGCAGGCGTCGGCGAAGGCCGTCCGCCGTGCTCCGCGTCGAACTGCGCGACAAGCGGATCGGGGTCGAGCCCGACGGCACGTGCCAGCGCGCGGATATGCCCGCGGGCGTACACATCGCCGCCGCAGCGGGAGAAGTCGTCCTCTTCGATCCCGTGCACGATGGGAATGCGCACCCGGGTGGAGGTCGTGACCTCGTCGACGGTCAGACCTGCGTCGATGCGAGCCTGCTGGAGCGCACGACCGATCGAAGGCCGGTCGTCTTCGATTGAAAACTGATCGTCTTCGGTCAAAGGCCGGTCGTCCTCGATTGAAGGCCGGTCGTCTTCGGGGGAGTTGCCGATGGACACGGGGGCGCCTTTCGAGCGTGTAACCACCTGCTGGAGGTTCAGTCTATGGGTGGTACGAAAGGGTGGGGCAACCGGGCGGAGGGACTTTGTACGCCATCAGAATGGCCGGACATCCGTGATGGTGGGACACCTGTCTGTCCCTCCCTCCAACTTGACGTACGACTGGGGGAAACGGTTGCTCTCCGGACCCTTAAGAATGAGACTCCCCGCGTATCACGGCGAGCACTCCGTCCAGTTCGTCCGGTTTCACCAGAACATCGCGTGCCTTCGAGCCCTCGCTCGGCCCGACGATGTTCCGTGACTCCATTAGATCCATCAGTCTGCCCGCCTTCGCGAAGCCGACACGCAGCTTCCGCTGAAGCATTGAGGTGGACCCGAACTGGGTGGATACGACCAGCTCGGCGGCCTGGCAAAGCAGATCGAGGTCGTCGCCGATGTCCTCGTCGACCTCCTTCTTCTGCTTCGTCCCGACCACCACGTCCTCGCGGAAGACCGGCGCCATCTGATCCTTGCAGTGCTGGACCACCACCGCGACTTCGTCCTCGGTCACGAAGGCGCCCTGCATACGGGTGGGCTTGTTGGCACCCATCGGGAGGAAGAGCCCGTCGCCCTTGCCGATCAGCTTCTCCGCGCCCGGCTGGTCCAGGATGACCCGGCTGTCGGCGAGCGACGAGGTCGCGAAGGCGAGCCGCGAGGGCACATTGGCCTTGATCAGGCCGGTGACGACATCGACCGACGGCCGCTGGGTCGCCAGTACCAGATGGATGCCGGCGGCGCGCGCCAGCTGGGTGATACGGACGATGGCGTCCTCGACGTCGCGCGGCGCGACCATCATCAGATCGGCGAGCTCGTCCACGATCACCAGCAGATACGGGTACGGGGTGAGCTCGCGCTCGCTGCCCTCCGGTGGTTTGACCTTGCCATTCCTTATGGCCTGGTTGAAGTCGTCGATGTGCCGGTAGCCGTACGCCGCCAGGTCGTCGTAGCGCAGATCCATCTCCCGCACCACCCACTGCAGCGCCTCCGCGGCCCGCTTGGGGTTGGTGATGATCGGCGTGATCAGGTGCGGAATGCCCTCGTACGCGGTGAGCTCCACCCGCTTGGGGTCGACGAGCACCATCCGTACGTCCTCCGGCGTCGCCCGCACCATCACCGAGGTGATCAGACAGTTGATGCAGGACGACTTTCCCGATCCGGTCGCGCCGGCTACCAGGACGTGCGGCATCTTCGCGAGATTGGCCATCACATAGCCGCCCTCGACGTCCTTGCCGAGCGCGACCAGCATCGGATGCTCGTCCCCCGCGGCGTCCGCGAGGCGCAGTACGTCGCCGAGGTTGACCATCTCGCGGTCGGAGTTCGGGATCTCGATGCCGACCGCGGACTTGCCGGGGATCGGGGAGATGATCCGGACGTCCGGGCTGGCGACGGCGTAAGCGATGTTCTTGGTGAGCGCGGTGATCCGCTCGACCTTCACGGCCGGGCCCAGCTCCACCTCGTACCGGGTGACCGTCGGGCCGCGGGTGAAGCCGGTGACGGCCGCGTCGACCTTGAACTCCATGAAGACATTGCTGAGCGAGGCGACGACCACGTCATTGGCGGCGCTGCGCGTCTTTCCGGGGCCGCCCCGCTCCAGAAGGTCGAGGGAGGGCAGCGCGTAGGTGATGTCGCCGGAGAGCTGCAGCTGCTCGGCGCGCGACGGCAGGGGGTGGGACTCGGCGGGCGCGGACTTGGTCAGGTCAGGAACGGACGAGTTCAGCTCGCGTTCCTTCTGTTTCCGCTCCCCCTGATCCGGTTGTTCGGGCTCGCGCGCGCTCGGCACGGGAGTGGCCGCCCGCTGTCGTTCGGCGGTGACGTCCCGGGTGAGATCGGCGACGAGCGGCGAGGGCGGCATGCCGTTCAGTACGGCCCCGTCGAGTGCCGCGGCGGCCGCCGCGGCCACGTCCACGGCGTCCATCGGCCGGTGCAGAGCAGGCTGCACGGAAGCCCTGCGCGGCCGCCGGCGCTTGGTGAGCGCCTCCTCCTCCGCATGGTCCGCGTCGAACTCCGCCGGCTCCTCGCTCCGGCGCGCGGACGGGCGGCGCCTGCGGCCGGGCACCGCCTCGCGCCACTGGTCCTCGTACCGCTCGTCGTCGTCCCCAGCCTCGGCCCCGGCGTCGTACGGCGGATCGGCGATACCCAGTTTGGAGCCGAGCAGCCGCAGCCGCTGCGGAATGGCGTTGACGGGCGTCGCGGTGACCACGAGCAGACCGAAGAGAGTGAGCAGCACGAGCAGCGGTACGGCGAGCACCTCACCCATGGTGAAGATCAGCGGCTTGGATGCGGCCCAGCCGATCAGGCCGCCCGCGTCCTGCATCGCCTCGGTGCCCTCCTCGCGGCCCGGCGAGCCGCAGGCGATGTGGACCTGGCCGAGCACACCGACGACGAGCGCGGACAGTCCGATCACGATCCGGCCGTTGGCCTCGGGCCTCTCGGGATAGAGGATCAGGCGCACGGCGATGGCAGCCAGCAGTATCGGCACGAGCAGATCGAGCCGGCCGAAGGCGCCGGTCACCAGCATCTCGACGAGATCACCGACCGGACCGCTCAGATTGGACCAGGTACCGGCGGCGACAATCAGGGCCAGGCCGAGGAGCAGGAGCGCCAGACCGTCCTTGCGGTGCGCCGGGTCGAGTCCCTTCGCGCCGCGCCCTATGCCGCGGAACATCGCCCCCACGGCGTGTGCGAGGCCGAGCCAGAGAGCGCGAGCGAGCCGGTACACGCCGCCCGTGGGGGACGGCGCCGGTCTCGGCGCAGCAGCTTTCCTGGCCGCCGCCTTCCTGGCGGGTGCCTTCTTCGCGGGCGTGTTCTTCTTCGCGGCGGTCTTCTTGGCGGGCGCCGCCTTCTTCGCGGCGCCGGTCGTACGGCCGGCGCGCGGCTTCGCGGTGCCCGCCGCGCCCTGGGAACCCTTGCCGGACGTACGTGAGGCCATGGTGGTGAGGTTACCGGTGTCGACGGCAGGGGACACGTGTGCCTACTGCTTCACCCGTTCGTGTCGCCCGGATGGAGGCGGGAAGCTGACGCTCCTTCAAGCGTGCGGCAGCCGTTCAGTTCTGCGAGGGGAGTGTTGGCGCACCGCCGCCGGCCCCGGGCTCCAGGGCGTCCAGTGCCCGGCGCAGGCCGGTCAGTTTGCGTTCGAGATGGGCGGCGGTGGCTACGGCCGCGGCGTCCGCCGAGTCGTCGTCGAGCTGCTTGGACAGCGCTTCCGCCTGTTCCTCAACTGCCGCGAGCCGCGCGGAGAGCTCGGCGAGGAGGCCTGCCGGCTCCTTGGCGTCGCCCGGACTCGTCTGGCCGCCGCCCTCCAGCTGGAGCCGCAGCAGCGCCGCCTGCTCACGCAGTTGGCAGTTCTTCATATAGAGCTCGACGAAGACCGAGACCTTCGCGCGCAGCACCCACGGGTCGAACGGTTTGGAAATGTAGTCGACCGCGCCCGCGGCATAACCCCGGAAGGTGTGGTGCGGGCCGTGGTTGATCGCGGTGAGAAAGATGATGGGGATGTCCCGGGTCCGCTCGCGCCGCTTGATGTGCGCGGCCGTCTCGAATCCGTCCATGCCCGGCATCTGGACATCCAGCAGAATGACCGCGAAGTCGTCCGTCAGTAGCGCTTTGAGCGCTTCCTCCCCTGACGATGCCCGCACCAGTGTCTGATCGAGCGCAGAGAGGATGGCCTCCAGCGCCAGCAGATTCTCCGGCCGGTCATCGACCAGGAGGATCTTGGCCTTCTGCACCATGGCCCGTCCTCCTCGTCCCGGATGTGCACCGGGCGCCGCCCCAGGGGACGACTCCCTTGCGTCGCCCGTCCTTGTGCCGGTCATGGTAGCCGCACCCCGCCTGTCGCCACACCCTGTCACCGCGATGTCACTGTGCACGTAGCAGAAACGTGGTGGGAGACCAGAAGGTTCCCCGAATACCGCCGTCTCACACGCTATCGGCCACAGTCAGTCAGCAACTCGCGTTGAACCGTGCGGTCATCGATCACTCCCCGCGCATCCACTGCTCCATCACCGAGAGCAAATGGTCGGGATCGACCGGCTTGGTGACATAGTCGGAAGCGCCCGACTCGATGGCCTTCTCCCGGTCGCCCTTCATCGCCTTCGCGGTGAGCGCGATGATCGGCAGTCCGGCGAACTGCGGCATCCTGCGGATCGCCGTCGTCGTCGCGTACCCGTCCATCTCCGGCATCATGATGTCCATCAGTACGACCGTCACATCGTCGTGCTGCTCCAGCACTTCGATGCCCTCGCGGCCGTTCTCCGCGTACAGCACCGACAGCCCGTGCTGCTCCAGAACGCTGGTGAGCGCGAAGACATTGCGGATGTCGTCATCGACGATCAGCACCTTCTCGCCGTCGAAGGAGAAGGTGCGCCGCGGATCCGGCGTCTCCTGGCTGCCGTTCGCCGCCCACTGCTCCTGGCCCGCCGCGGGGCCGCCCAGCTGGCCCGGCAGCGCCGGTCGCTGGTCCACGGCGCCCAGCGCCTTGCGGCGACGGCGGAACAGTGCCGCCGGGCCTGCGTGGACATCGGCGGACGCCGTCTGCGCCTGCCGGCCCAGGTCCTCCACATCGCCGTCGGCGGCGCCCTGCGGGTCGACCGCGCCGGGAGCGAGCTGAGGGTAGCCCTGCGGCGGCAGTTCGCTCGGGTGAAGAGGCAGATACAGGGTGAACGTCGAGCCGCGGCCCGGTTCGCTCGCCGCGTGGATCTCGCCGCCGAGCAGCCGGGCGATCTCCCGGCTGATCGACAGGCCCAGGCCCGTACCGCCGTACTTACGGCTCGTCGTACCGTCGGCCTGCTTGAACGCCTCGAAGATCACCCGCATCTTGCCGGCAGCGATCCCGATACCGGTGTCGGTGACCGAGAAGGCGATCAGATCGCCGTCCGCGTCCCGCAGCGAACCGGCCTCCAGCAGCTGTTCGCGGATCGACTGCGGCACGTCGGCGCTCGCCGGCCGGATCACCAGCTCCACCGCCCCGCTGTCGGTGAACTTCACCGCGTTGGACAGGAGGTTGCGCAGTACCTGCAGCAGCCGCTGTTCGTCCGTGTGCAGCGTCGCGGGCAGCTCCGGCGACACCCGTACGGAGAAGTCGAGACCCTTCTCCGCGGTCAGCGGCCGGAAGGTCGCCTCCACATAGTCGACGAGCTGCACCAGCGCGATACGCGTCGGGCTGACGTCCATCTTGCCCGCCTCGACCTTCGACAGATCGAGGATGTCGTTGATCAGCTGCAGCAGATCGGAGCCCGCGCCATGGATCGTCTCGGCGAATTCCACCTGCTTCGGCGAGAGATTGCCCTCGGCGTTGTCCGCGAGCAACTTGGCGAGGATCAGGAGGGAGTTGAGCGGCGTACGCAGCTCGTGCGACATGTTCGCCAGGAACTCCGACTTGTAGCGCATCGAGACCGCGAGCTGCTCGGCGCGTTCCTCCAGCACCTGCCTGGCCTCTTCGATCTCGGTGTTCTTCACCTCGATGTCGCGGTTCTGCTGCGCCAGCAGTTCGGCCTTCTCCTCCAGCTCGGCGTTGGAGGCCTGCAGCGCCTTCTGCCGGTTCTCCAGCTCCGCGGAGCGTTCACGCAACTGCTCGGTCAGCTCCTGCGACTGCTTGAGCAGCACCTCGGTCTTCGTATTGACGCTGATGGTGTTGACGCTCGTCGCGATCATCTCTGCGATCTGGTTCAGGAAGTCCCGCTGGATCTGCGTGAAGGGCTGGAACGACGCCAGCTCGATCACACCGAGGACCTTCCCCTCGAACAGCACCGGCAGCACGATCACATACGCCGGCGAGGCCTCACCGAGCCCCGAGGAGATCCTCAGGTAACCCGGCGGCACATTGACCTGGATGGTCCGCTTCTCCTCGGCGGCGGTGCCGATGAGAGTCTCGCCCGGCCGGAACGAGGTCGGCATCAGACCCGCGGAATAGCCGTAACTGCCGCGCATGCACAGCTCGTACGACATCTCCCCGGCGTCGGACACATCCGGACCGCTGCTCGTCGCCATCGCCAGGAAGAACGCGCCGTGCTGCGCGGAGACGACCGGCGTGAGCTCACTCATGATCAGCGAAGCCACGTCCTCCAGGTCGCGCCTGCCCTGCATCAGACCCGAGATACGGGCCAGGTTGCCCTTGAGCCAGTCCTGTTCCTCATTGGCGAGCGTGGTGTCGCGAAGGTTCGCGATCATCGTATTGATGTTGTCCTGCAGAACCTGGATCTCGCCCGCCGCGTCCACATCGATCTTGAGGTTCAGATCGCCGCGGGTCACCGCGGTCGCGACGGCCGCGATCGCCCGCACCTGGCGGGTGAGGTTCCCGGCCATCTCGTTCACCGATTCCGTGAGGTCCCTCCAGGTGCCGTCGACGTCCCGCACCCGCGCCTGACCGCCCAGCTGCCCGTCCGTACCCACCTCACGGGCCACCCGGGTGACCTCCTCGGCGAACGAGGACAGCTGGTCGACCATGGTGTTGATGGTGGTCTTCAGCTCGAGGATCTCGCCCCGCGCATCGATGTCGATCTTCCTGGTGAGGTCGCCCTTGGCAATGGCGGTGGTGACCGTGGCGATCTGCCGCACCTGGCCGGTCAGATTGGACGCCATCGAGTTCACGGACTCGGTGAGGTCCTTCCAGGTCCCGGAGACGCCCGGCACATGGGCCTGACCGCCCAGCTCGCCCTCGGTGCCCACCTCGCGGGCCACCCGGGTCACCTCGTCGGCGAACGACGACAGCGTCGTCACCATCGTGTTGACGGTGTCGGCGAGTTCGGCGACCTCGCCGCTCGCCTCGACCGTCACCTTCTTCGTCAGATCGCCGTTGGCGACCGCCGCGGAGACCCGCGAGATGTTCCGCACCTGATTGGTGAGGTTGTTGGCCATCAGGTTGACGTTGTCGCTGAGGTCCTTCCAGATGCCGGTGACGCCGCGCACCCGCGCCTGACCGCCCAGCACACCTTCCGTACCCACTTCACGGGCGACCCTGGTCACCTCGTCGGCGAAGTCCAGCAGCTGGTCGACCATCGTGTTGACCGTCGTCACCAGCTCGAGGATCTCGCCCTTGGCATCGACAGTGATCTTCTTCGACAGGTCGCCCTTGGCGACCGCGGTCGTCACCTCGGCGATATTGCGCACCTGCGAGGTCAGGTTGTTGGCCATGAAGTTGACGGACTGCGTGAGGTCCTTCCAGGTGCCGGAAACTCCCTGCACCTCGGCCTGGCCGCCCAGGATGCCCTCGGTGCCCACCTCACGGGCCACCCGGGTCACCTGCTCGGCGAAGTTCGAGAGCTGATCCACCATCGTGTTGAGGGTGTTCTTCAGCTCCAGGATCTCGCCGCGCGCATCCACGTCGATCTTCTGCGACAGATCACCACGGGCCACGGCGGTGGCGACCTGCGCGATGTTACGGACCTGACCGGTGAGGTTCTCGGCCATACCGTTCACGGAGTCCGTCAGATCGCGCCACACACCGGCAACGCCGGGCACCTGCGCCTGACCGCCGAGCCGGCCGTCCGTGCCCACCTCGCGGGCCACCCGGGTCACCTGCTCGGCGAACGCGGAGAGCTGGTCGACCATCGTGTTGATGGTGTTCTTCAGCTCCAGGATCTCGCCGCGCGCGTCCACGTCGATCTTCTGGGACAGATCGCCACGTGCCACCGCGGTCGTCACCTGGGCGATCTGCCGCACCTGCGAAGTCAGGTTCCCCGCCATGAAGTTGACGGAGTCGGTGAGTTCCTTCCAGGTACCGCTGACACCGTCGACGCGCGCCTGGCCGCCGAGGCGACCCTCCGTACCCACATCCCGCGCCATCCGCGTGACCTGGTCGGCGAACGAGGACAGCTGCGCCACCATCGTGTTGACGGTGTTCTTCAGCTCCAGCATCTCGCCCGCGACATCGACCGTGACCTTCTGCGACAGATCACCATTGGCGACCGCCGTCGTCACCTGCGCGATGTCCCGCACCTGGCCGGTGAGGTTACGGAACGCCGTGTTCACCGAGTCGGTGAGGTCCTTCCACGTACCCGCCGCCCCCGGCACCTCGGCCTGCCCGCCGAGCCGGCCCTCGACGCCGACCTCCCGGGCCACCCGGGTCACCTGGGAACCGAAGGACTGCAGCTGGTCCACCATCGTGTTGACGGTGTTCTTCAGCTCCAGCATCTCGCCCGCGACATCGACCGTGACCTTCTGCGACAGATCACCGTTCGCGACCGCCGTCGTCACCTGCGCGATGTCCCGCACCTGCGTGGTCAGATTGCGGAAGACGGTGTTCACCGAGTCGGTGAGGTCCTTCCAGGTCCCGGCCGCGCCCGGCACCTGCGCCTGCCCGCCGAGCAGCCCCTCGGCCCCGACCTCGCTCGCCACCCGGGTGACCTCGTCCGCGAACGTACGCAGCGTCTCGGTCATCTGGTTGATCGTCTCGGCGAGTTGAGCCACCTCACCGCGCGCGCTCACCGTGACCTTCTGCGACAGATCACCATTGGCGACCGCCGTCGTCACCTCGGCGATCCCGCGCACTTGGGAGGTGAGGTTTCCGGCCATGGTGTTCACCGAATCGGTGAGGTCTTTCCACACACCTGCCACACCGGGCACCGCCGCCTGCCCGCCGAGCTCGCCCTCCGTGCCGACCTCCCGGGCGACGCGGGTCACCTCGGAAGAGAAAGAGGACAGCTGATCGACCATCGTGTTGACGGTGTTCTTCAGCTGAAGCATCTCGCCGGCCACATGGACGGTGACCTTGCGCGACAGATCGCCCTTGGCGACCGCCGTGGTGACGAGAGCAATGTCACGCACCTGTGCGGTCAATCGGTACGCCATGGTGTTGACCGAATCCGTGAGATCCTTCCACGAACCAGACATTCCGCGCACCTGGGCCTGGCCGCCGAGTTTGCCCTCGGTACCGACCTCCAGCGCCACCCGCGTCACCTCGTCGGTGAACGCCGACAACTGGTCGACCAGGTTGTTCACGGTCCGGGCGACCTTCAGGAACTCACCGCGCAGCGGCCGTACGTTCCCGTCGGACCCGTCCGCCCTGTCCACGGCGTGCGAGCGCAGCTCCATACGCTGCTCCAGGTCGCCCTCGGCGACCGCCGAGAGCACCCGCCCCACCTCGGACACCGGCCGCGCCAGATCGTCCACCAGAGCGTTCGAGGCGTCGATCGCGGCCGCCCAGGAGCCCTCACAGGCCCCCGTCTCCAGCCGCTCGGTCAGCTTCCCCTCGCGCCCGACCATCCTGCGCACCCGTGCGAGTTCACCCGTGAGGTGGAGATTACGGTCGGCGACTTCGTTGAATACAGCCGCAATTTCGGACATAACGCCGTCGCCGGACACGGTCAGACGCCTGCGGAAGTTTCCGTCCCGCATCGACACCAGAGCCGCCAGCAGCCTGTTCAGGGCTGCCGCGTCCACTTCGGTCGTCCCATTGTTCCGGGCCCGTCCGCCTTTCGCGCGCGTGTTCTTGCCACGCGCCGCCACGCCAGACTCCACCGTGTCCCTCCCGCAGGGGTTGACCGTACTGCCCGGGCTGTCTCAGGAAGCCTGCCCAGTGTTTCACCACGGCCGAACCAGGCCATAACAGTTCGGCAGCTTCGCATAGCGTCCCCGCCCTCGGTGGGCGGAAACAGCGGTAACCCGCATCCGCTCGGACAGCGAAGGTAAGTAACCTGGCATCCGGCTGTCCACCCGCTCCGGTCCGCCCGGCGGGGGCGGGGTGGCGCAAGTACTACCAGCGGGCACCGGGAGGGGCAGGCCGAATCATGGCAGAGCCGGGCGTCGAGACGCGTACGAGGAGTTCTGTGATCACCGCGCGGGCGGCTGCCAGCTTCGACCCTGTGGGACGGTCCGTCGCGACCGCCCGCGCCTTTGTCCGCGACACCCTCCAGGGGTGGGGGTACGCCGACGTCGTCGATGATGCGGTCGTCCTCACGAGCGAGCTCGTCACCAATGCCGTCGTGCACGCCGGCACCTCGGCCGACGTTCTCTGTCTGCGCACGGAGGACGGCGTACGGGTCGAAGTCGCCGACCGCTACCCCGAGCGCGAAATCCCGATCCAGGGCACCGGCCTGTCGCTCGGCAGCCCCGACCGCGAGAACGGCCGGGGACTCCTGCTGTGCGCCGCCCTTGCCTCCCGCTGGGGCGTCGAGTACACCCCCACCTACAAACAGGTGTGGTTTCAACTCGACCTCCCCCAGCGCCCGGTGGGCACCCGGTCCGCCGGCCCGGTCATGCCCGTCGCCCTGCTCCCGGTGGCCGACGAACGCGTGCGCGTCGCCGTCACGCAGATCGACCGCAGCGGTTCGATCTCCGTCTGGAACGAGGACGCCCAGCACCTCTTCGGGTACGCCGCCGAGCACGTCATCGGCAAGCCGCTGACCGACTTCGCCGCCTGGCCGCACACCCCCGGCATCGGCACCGGCATCGTCGAGGCCCTCCAACTCTCCCGCTGGGAAGGCAGCTACGGCATCCGGGGCACCGACGGCCGCGTCGTCCCCGTCTATGCCTCCCACCTTCGGGTACGGGACACCAACGGCGAGCCCTCCACGGTCTGCCTTCTCGTACGCGACGACGAACGCGCCGTCATCCAGAGCCCCCAGCGCGTCCCGGTCACCGAGAGCGGCGAGAACGGCGCCACCGACCCCTTCGAGGTCTTCATCGGCTCCCCCGCCCCCGACGACCTCGACGGCCTCCTCCAGCGCACCGTCGAGCGCGCCCGCGACATGCTCGACGGCGACGCCGCTTTCCTGCTGCTGGCCACCGACGACGAGACCGAACTCGAAGTACGCGCAACCACGGGCCTCCCCTCGGCCCGCCAGCGCTTCGCCCGCGTCCCGGTGGAAGCCGGCACCGGCCGCTACGGCTCAGCCCGAATGCCCGCCGTCCACGAGGACCTCACCGCCGTCCCTGGCGCCGTCCCGCTGCTCAACTCCACCGGGATGCGCTCGGTCGTCACCGTCCCGCTGAAGGTCGAGGGCCGCCTCACCGGCTCCCTCGGCGTCGCCGCCGAATCCTCGGGCCGCTACTCCAACGAGGAGGCCCTGCGCCTCCAGTTCGCCGCCGACCGCATCGCCCTCGCCGTGGAATCGGCCCGCCTGGGCGAGCTGGAACGCCTGCGCCGCGGCTCGCTCTCCTTCCTCGTCGAGGCCTCCGACCTGCTCGCCGGAACGCTCGACCGCGACCAAACCCTGGCGCTGATGGCCCAGATGACGGTGCCCACCCTCGCCACCTGGTGCGCCGTCTACACGATCGCCGACCAGGCCTCGGACCCGTACCTCAGTTACGTACTCCACGAGGACGAGGACCGCATCGACGGACTCAAGGCTCTCCTCTCCAAAATCGCCCCGCCCGACCCGGTCCCCACCCCGGGAGCCCGCGTCTGGGCCGCTCCGGCCGACGCCGCCCAACGAGCGGCTCTGCTTACCTCCAAGCGCGAACTCGGCCTGGGCTCCACTTCACCGGTCTCCTCCGGCATCGGCACCACACGCGCCACGGCCGCAGCGGTCGGCGGCGAGACGGTGGTCCTGCCGCTCGTCGCCCGCAACCGTGTCATCGGCATGCTGGTCCTCGGCAAGCCTTCCGACGACCACTTCCGCCAGGAGATCCTGGAACTCGCCGAGGACCTCTCCCGTCGAGCGGCCCTCGCCCTCGACAACGCCCGGCTGTACTCCGAGCGCACAGCCATCAGCCAGGCCCTGCAGCGCAGCCTGCTGCCGCCGGGCCTGCCCCAGATCCCCGGCGTCGAGGTCGAGGTCATCTACCGCGCGGCCGGCGAAGGCAACGAAGTCGGCGGCGACTTCTACGACCTCTTCCCCATCCGCGACGGCGCGTACGGCTTCGCCATCGGCGACGTCTGCGGTACGGGCCCGGAAGCCGCGGCCGTGACCGGCCTCGCCCGCCATGCTCTGCGTCTGCTCGCCCGCGAGGGCTTCGGCGGCCCTGCGGTACTCGAGCGCCTGAACGCGGCGATCCTCGATGAAGGCGCCCGCAGCCGCTTCCTCACGCTCCTGTACGGGGAGTTGTGGCCCCAGGAGGACGGCAGCGCGGTCCTCAAGGTCGTCTGCGCCGGCCATCCTCTGCCGCTGCGTCTGCGTCAGGACGGCAGCGTGGAACCGGCAGCGGAGCCGCAGCCCCTCCTCGGCGTCATGGAAGACCTGGAGCTGTACGAGCAGATGGTGACCCTCGACCCCGGCGACGTCCTGCTCTGTGTCACGGACGGCGTCACCGAACGCCGCGAGGGCACCCGCATGATGGGCGACGACGGCCTGATCGACGTCCTGACGACCTGCACCGGCCTGACGGCGGGGGCGGTCGCCAGCCGCGTCCTGCGTGCGGTGGAGCGCTTCGCGGCCGAACCCGCCTCGGACGACATGGCCATCCTCGCGATGCGCATCCCGGAGCCCCACAGGGCCTGAACACGAAGAAGGCCCCCGCCACTTGGCGGGGGCCTTCTTCTTTGCCGAGCCCCAATACGGAATCGAACCGTAGACCTTCTCCTTACCATGGAGACGCTCTACCGACTGAGCTATTGGGGCCTGCTGCCCTGCGGCAACGGGATAGATCATACCCTGAACACCCGGCTGCTCAGAACCATCCGTACCTCTCCTGCGGACCGGCCGCGCCCGTCCTGCCACCATGCGCCGATGCGGACAGGTTCGAGCACACGATCCGTTGTCGCCGCCCCAACGGCCTCTCGTGGCCGGGCTACAGCTGGCGCTGAAGGCCGCCGGCCGTCTCTGAGCGCTCTGAGCGGCGGGCGGGGCATACGGATCGAGGGGGTTGGCGCAATGGGTTCCGAACGCAGAAAAGCCCCGCACCATGACGGTGCGGGGCTTCCCCACAATGATTGTTCGGCGGTGTCCTACTCTCCCACAGGGTCCCCCCTGCAGTACCATCGGCGCTGAAAGGCTTAGCTTCCGGGTTCGGAATGTAACCGGGCGT